>JAHFPI010000136.1 GCA_023266795.1 Rhodospirillales bacterium | reverse complement strand
CGCCATCGGATCGGGCAGCGGCGCTGACCAGGTCGGCTATGTGCTCGGCATCACCAAAGCCTATACCACCCGTGTCGGCTCCGGCCCCTTCCCCACCGAACTGACGGACGATGTCGGCGAAACACTCAGCCAGCGCGGCCACGAATTCGGCACCACCACCGGCCGGAAACGCCGCTGCGGCTGGTTCGATGCGGCGCAGGTGCGGCAGGCCGTCAAGGTCAGCGGCCTCCACGGCATCGCCCTGACCAAGCTCGATGTGATGGACACATTGAAGGAAATAAAAATCTGTATCGGCTACGAATGTCGCGGCAAAAAATACGACTACCTGCCTGCCTCCTCGGACCTACAGGCCGAAGTAAAACCAATCTACGAAACCCTGCCCGGCTGGCAAACACCGCTGCAAGGCGTCCGCCAGCTCAAAAACCTGCCGGAAAAAGCACTTAAATACGTTAGTAGAATCAACGAGTTAATAGGAGTTCCGGCCGCTGTTATCTCGACAAGTCCGGAAAGAGAGGATACAATTCTGATTGAGGATCCTTTTTCCCTTGACTAATTGTCATAAGTTTTATACACTCTCGACAGCTTTTAGCTTATACTAAGATTCTAAGATGATTTTAGTATCGTTGAGACAGAAGAAATTTAAATATGAAAAATATGCTTAAATCAGTTAGCTACGCCATGTCTATGATGCTTGTTGCAGGATACGTCTCCGCGACACCGGCAAGAGCGAGCTATGAGAACCCCAGTTATCACGACGCCAGCCTCCGCTATACGATGGATCAGGAGCACAAGCTGGCGTTGAGATACGATGTTTATGCCGGCGGCTTTAAAGCGCTGAACGCCACACTGATAATGGATCTGGACAAAAAAGCCTATGACATGGGGCTGAAGGCGGAAACGCAGGGATTTATCGGCAGCCTCTTTCCGTGGAAAGCGTCCTTCAACGCTTCCGGCCATGCTGAAAAAGGCGTTCTCATCCCCACGATTTATACGGAGCGCAGCACCTGGCGCGACAGCGTTAAAATCACTGAAATGAACTACGGCCCCAGCGGCAAAGTGCTCAAATCCACAACGCAGGACGGCGCAAAAACCACCGTTGACCGCGATATCGATGAGTCATTGGCAAACGACACGCAGGATCTGCTGACTGGCACGCTGGCGATGCTGCAAAGCGTCAAGAATACCCAGAAATGCGCAGGCAAGTTTCCGGTTTTTGACGGCAAGCGCCGGTTCAATATTGCCCTCACCGACGAAGGCACGGAAACGCTCGCCCCATCGAAGTATTCCAGTTTTGAAGGCGAAGCGATACGCTGCACGCTTAAAGTCGAACCCGTCGCCGGATTCAAGCCGAAAGACGCAAAACGCGGCTGGATGGCGGTACAAAACCACACTGAAGAACGCCACAAACTCCCGACACTCTGGCTCGCCCGCATGAAAGACAGCGGTCAGATGGTTCCGGTACGCATGGAAATCGCCAGCGCCTACGGCTCTGTCGTCGCCCACCTTTCCAATGGCACGGACAACTGATAACATTGTAATCCGCTGCAACAAACTGTGACTTGATGCAGGCGCCATTCCTTGCATGAATAGGGCATGAATTACGGGGACACTCACATATGACAAAAAAACTCGGCTGCATCATTCTCGCTGCGGGCAAAGGCACGCGCATGAAATCGGCGATACCCAAACCCCTGCACAAGGTGGCGGGCCGCGCAATGGTGGGGCACGTCATCGCCGCTGCCGAAGCCCTCAACCCTGATAAAATCGTTGTCGTCATCGGCGCCGACATGGAGCAGATGACAGAAGCCGTCAAACCGCATGCAACGGCCGTCCAGCATATCGCCAACGGCACCGGCGGCGCAGCCCTCGCGGCAAAAGATCATTTCAAGGACTTTGACGGCGACATCCTGATCCTGTTCGGCGATACGCCGCTGGTCACCGCGCCGACGCTGCAAAAGATGCTCGATATCCGCCGCCAGTTTCCGGCGATCGGCCTTACCTTCTCCGGTATGCGCGCGCCTCTCCCCAACACCTATGGCCGCATGGTGCTGGACGACGACGACACGCTCAAAAAAATTGTTGAATTTAAAGACGCCACAGATGAGGAAAAAAATATCACTCTCTGCAACGGCGGCATCGTCTGCGCCGACGGGACGCAGCTATTCAAATGGCTCGGCCAGATCAGCAATAACAACGCGCAGGGCGAATATTACCTGACCGACCTGCCCGCCATCGCGCGCAAAGACAACCGCCAGACGCACGTCGTGGAAATCCCCGCTGACGAAATGGAGGGCATCAATTCGCGCGTGGATCTGGCGAAGGTCGAGAAACTTGCCCAGCGGAAACTCCGCGAAAAGCATATGCTCAACGGCGCGACGCTGGTTGATCCGGAGAGCGTTTATTTCAGCTACGATACGGTCATCGGCCAAGATGTCAAAATCGAGCCGCAGGTCTTTTTCGGTTCAGGCGTCAAGGTCGGCAACAACGTCGAAATTTTCGCCCATAGCCACATCGAGGGCGCGGATCTTGCGGACGGCGCGAAAATCGGGCCTTTTGCCCGCCTCCGTCCCGGCAGCAAGATCGGCAAGGGCGCAAAAGTCGGCAACTTTGTCGAAACAAAAAACACCTCTATCGGCGCGGGCGCCAAGGCGAACCACCTGTCATATCTGGGCGACGCAGACGTCGGCGAGAAAGCCAATATCGGCGCGGGCACGGTCACCTGCAACTATGACGGATTTTTGAAATACAAAACAAAAATCGGCAAAGAAGCCTTTATCGGCTCCAACACGGCACTGGTCGCGCCGGTTACTGTCGGCAATGGGGCCTATGTCGGCGCGGGCAGCACGATCGGCCAGGACGTACCGGACAACGCCCTCGGCATCACCCGCGCCCCGCAAATCAACAAAGACGGCTGGGCGCCCGAATTCCGGCAGAAAAAGATCAAAGAAAAAGCGAAGAAGGATAAGTAAGAGAAAAATGGAGAAGCGGTACTACGTTTATATATTGGCAAAAGGAAGGAACAGCACTTTTTATACGGGATTCACCGAAGACTTGGTAAAACGCGTCTGGGAACACAAGAATGAACTGGCAAAAGGTTTTACCAAAAAATACGGGATAAAAAATCTGGTTTACTACGAGATTTTTGACAACTACGACGCCGCTTTAAAGCGCGAAAAGCAACTGAAGAAATGGGAACGCCCGTGGAAGATGCGCATTATCGAAGAAATGAACCCTACCTGGGAGGACTTGTATGAGAAAATTTGCTAATAAGCTGCAGCCACACGAACAACCCCAACGCCACCCCCGCGCAGGCGGGGGCCTGGCCCCTGCCGACAGGCAGCATTTATAAAAAGCATGCCGGATCCCCGCCTGCGCGGGGATGGCGATAGAGATAGAGATAGAAAAGAAAAAGTTAAAACACGATGATTAATGTCACTAAAAAAATTGATAACAAAATCCTAAAACTATCTGTGCCATCAGCATTCTTAATAGCTGACCTAACTATGCCAATTAGTTTTTTACTATCATTCTCTCCTGACCTGTCTAAATTTATTTTTATGCTTTTTTTCTGTTGGGGTATTCTAGGAACTCCAATTTTGGCTATAACGACAGTAATTAGCCTTATCAAAAGGAAGAAAAAAGACCTTAAGTGGTCACTTATTGCTCTTATATTGGCCATTCTTTTAATCTTCGTTAATTATGTTTTATTTATCCTCTCAATGATGACAAGAAATTAAAAAAAGGAAAAACCATATGTGCGGTATCGTCGGCATTCTCAGCAAAACGGAAGCGGCCCCCCAGATCGTCGAGGGGCTAAAGCGGCTTGAATATCGCGGCTATGACAGCGCAGGGATTGCCACGCTGGTGAACGGCAAAATCGAGCGCCGCCGCGCTGAAGGCAAACTCATCAACCTCTCCGACAAACTGAAAAAAGAGCCTCTTGGCGGCACGGTCGGTATCGGCCATACCCGCTGGGCGACGCATGGCAACCCGACGGAGCGCAACGCCCATCCGCACGCGACGGATCAGGTCGCGGTCGTGCATAACGGCATCATCGAGAATTATCAGGAACTGAAAGAAGAGCTGCAAAAATCCCAGTGCCGTTTCGAAACGGATACGGATACCGAAGTCATTGCCCACCTCGTCACCCAATACATCCGTCAGGGACTGAAACCGGAGCAGGCCGTCGACGCCGCCCTCGCCCGTCTCAAAGGCGCTTTTGCGATTGCAATGATTTTCACCGGCGAGGAAAACCTGATGATCGGCGCACGTTTCGGCACACCGCTGGCCATCGGCTACGGCAAGGGCGAAATGTTCCTTGCCTCGGACTCCTACGCCCTCGCCCCGCTGACCAGCAAAATCAGCTTTCTGGAGGACGGCGACCGCGTGAATATGAGCCGTTCCGGCGTCACCATCCGCGACATCCACGGCAGGAAAGTCGAGCGCGAAATCCGCACCACCGCGCAATCCGGCGCGATCATGGGCAAGGGTAAATACCGCCACTTCATGCTCAAGGAAATCTACGAGCAGCCCTCGGTCATCGCCGACACACTCAACACCTACATCAACCCGACCACGGGGCATATCACCCTGCCCGATGAAATCCTCTCCCTTGCCGCTGCGCCGCGTATCACCATTTCCGCCTGCGGCACTGCGTTTTATGCGGGTATGGTGGCGAAATACTGGCTGGAGCAGATCGCCCGCATTCCCGTCGAAACCGACATCGCCTCCGAATTCCGCTACCGCGAAGCGCCGATGCCGGAAGGCGGGGCGGCGCTGTTCATTTCACAATCCGGCGAAACGCTGGATACGCTGGAAGCGCTGCGCTATGCCAAGCGTCAGGGACAGAAAATCGTCTCCCTGCTCAACACCATCGAAAGCACGATCGAGCGCGAGTCGCATCATGTCCTGCGCACGCTGGCGGGGCCGGAAATCGGCGTCGCCTCCACCAAGGCTTTCACGACGCAGCTGACGACCCTCGCCTGCCTCGCGATCGCGCTGGCCTGCAAAAAAGGCAGCATTTCCGCCGTCCGCGAAAAACAGCTGACATCGGCGCTGCGCGAACTTCCTTCCCGCTTCGCCGAACTGCTGAACCATGACGAGAAAATACAGGTCATGGCGCACCAGATCGCCGAAGCGCGGGATGTTCTCTATCTCGGACGCGGCACAGCCTACCCAATTGCCCTCGAAGGCGCGCTGAAACTGAAAGAAATCTCCTATATCCATGCCGAAGGCTACGCTTCCGGTGAAATGAAACACGGGCCCATTGCCCTGATTGACGAAGATGTGCCGGTGATCGTCA
>JAHFPI010000135.1 GCA_023266795.1 Rhodospirillales bacterium | reverse complement strand
AGATGTTCTTGCCATTCACGCTGACCAGATAGAACGGTATGGTGGTTCACAGGGTGTGCGGGACATGGGGTTGCTGGAAGCGGCCCTATATCGTCCGCAGACTGGATATTATGCCGACACCGTTGAAGAAGCTGCGGCGCTCTGGGAGAGCCTGGCGCAGAACCATCCGTTTATTGACGGCAACAAGCGCACGGCTTTTGCTGCCATGTATACCTTTCTGGCAATCAATAAATGGCGCCTGACGGCTGATAACAAAAAAACTTACACTTTCATTGTCAGTCTATACGCGGACAAGGATTTTAGCTGCGACAAGCTGAATGAATGGCTCAAAAGGCATGTGGTGAGGGTGGGCTGATCCCTCTACACCATCCCCTTCAACCGATACAACGCTTCCAGCGCTTCTTTGGGCGAGAGGGTGTCGGGGTTGAGGGTTTTCAGGGCTTCTTCGGCGGCGGAAGTTTTTGTTACGGATGAGGGGGCGGCGCTGAACAAAGGTAGATCAGTTGCCATGGACTTCGCGGGTTTGCCGGTTTTCTGGCCTTCGATCGTTTTCAGCACTTCTTCGGCGCGGCGGATGACGGCGGGGGGGAGGCCGGCGAGTTTCGCAACGTGGATGCCGTAGGAGCGGTCGGCGGTGCCGGCGGCGACTTCGTGGAGGAAGATGATGCTGTCCTTCCATTCCTTGACGCGCATGGTGTGGCAGGCCAGCTGCGGCAGGCTGTGCGTCAGGCCGGTGAGTTCGTGGTAATGCGTCGCGAACAGGGCGCGGCATTTGTTTTCTTCATGCAGGTATTC
Organism: Rhodospirillales bacterium; assembly: GCA_023266795.1. Classification (GTDB taxonomy): domain Bacteria; phylum Pseudomonadota; class Alphaproteobacteria; order Micavibrionales; family UBA2020; genus PALSA-926. The sequence goes on along the minus strand of JAHFPI010000135.1, from coordinate 4,524 downwards.
GAGGCACGCCCAGGCAATCGACAGCCCGTCATAGGTGGCCGTGCCGCGTCCGATCTCGTCGAGGATGACCAGCGAGCGCGCCGTGGCCTGATTGAGGATCGTCGCGGTTTCGACCATCTCCACCATGAAGGTCGAGCGCCCGCGCGCAAGGTCGTCCGCCGCGCCGACGCGGCTGAACAGGCGGTCGACGGTGCCGATATGCGCCTCGGCGGCGGGTACATAGGAGCCCATCTGCGCCATCAGCACGATCAGCGCGTTCTGCCGCAGGAATGTGGATTTCCCCGCCATATTGGGGCCGGTCAGCAGCCACAGGCGCGAGGCATCGCCGAGTGTGCAGTCGTTGGCGATAAAATCGGTGTTGCTCTGCTTTTTCAGCGCGACCTCGACCACCGGATGCCGTCCGCCTTTGATGGCGAAAGTCAGGCTGCTGTCGACCTGCGGGCGGGTGTAGTTGTGCGTCACGGCCAGTTCGGCCAGCGCCGCCGCCACATCCAGCCCCGCCAGCGCCAGCGCTGTTCTGGCGATCAGTTCGCCCTGTGAGAGCACTTCCTGCACCAGTCCGGCGAACAGTTCCAGTTCCAGCGCGAGCGCTTTTTCGGCAGCTTCGGAAATTTTGCGCTCCAGCTCGGACAGTTCCATCGTCGTGAACCGCGCCGCATTGGCCAGCGTCTGGCGGTGGATGAAATCGGACGTGTTGGCAAAGAGCTTGTCGGCATTGTTGGTGGTGACGTCGATAAAATAGCCCAGCACGTTGTTGTGCTTTATTTTTAGCGTCGATACGCCGCTTTTCTGCACGTATTTCACCTGCAGCTGCGCGATATGCTGGCGGCTCTGGTCACGCAGTGTCGTCAGCTCATCCAGTTTGGGGGAATATCCCTTGCGGATGAACCCGCCCTCGCGTGTCAGAACCGGCAATTCTTCGGCAAGGGCGCGCTCCAGCTGGTCGATCAGCGGATGGTGCGCCCCCCAGAGTTTCAGGGTGTCGAGCGCGGCCTTGATGCCCTTTGGCAGTTCGGTATCCAGCGTCGGCTCTTTGCGCTGGCTGATGAGGCGGTGGAGCTGGACGGTCTGCGACAAAGTATCGCGGATGCAGGCGAGATCGCGCTGGCCGCCACGGTCGAGGCTCAGGCGGGCGAGTGCGCGTTCAATATCCGCGCAGTGCTGCAAAAACTTGCGCGCATCGGCGCGGACGGTATTTCTCTCAACAAAAAATTCCACCATGTCGAGGCGGTGGCGGATTTCCTCCGGCTGGGTCAGCGGCATGGCGAGGTGCCGCGCCAGCAGCCGCGCCCCGCCGCCCGTCACCGTCATATCCAGCGTGTGCAGCAGGCTGCCCTGTTTCTGGCCGTTGAGGGTGGCAGTGAGCTCCAGATTGCGGCGGGTGGCGGCGTCAATCTCCATCACCGCGCCGGGCAATAGCTGTTTCGGCGGGTTAAGGCGCGGGAATTTGCCTTTTTGCGTCAGTTCCACATAGTCGATCAAGGCACCGGCGGCGGTGATCTCCGCGCGGGAAAAAGCGCCGAAACTTTCCAGCGTGCCGACCCCGAAAATCTTTTCAAGGCGCTTGCGGGCGTTTTCGCTGTCAAAACGGCTGTGCGGCTGGAGCGTGAGCTTGCTGCGGTAATCGGCAAAAACATCGAACAGGGCAGGGGTCTGCGCCAGTTTTTCGGAGAGCAGGATTTCGCCGGGGCTGACACGCTCCAGCGTCGCGCCGAGGTCTTTGGCGAACAGCGGCTGCAATGTGAAATCGCCGGTGGACAGGTCGAGCCACGCGATGCCCATGGCGCCCGCAACGTCGGCCAGCGCGGTCAGGTAATTGTTGCTGTTCTTTTCCAGCAGCGTGTCTTCGGTCAGCGTGCCCTGTGTGATGACGCGGATGACGTCGCGCTGCACCAGCGCTTTGTAGCCGCCGCGCTGCTTGGCCTGCTCCGGCGTTTCCACCTGCTCGCACAGGGCGACCTTATAACCCTGTTTAATCAGCCGGGCGAGATAGCTTTCATGGCTATGCCACGGCACGCCGCACATCGGCACATCGCCGCGCTTGGTGAGCGTGATGTCGAGCGCGGCGGAAGCCTTAATCGCATCGTCGAAAAACAGCTCGTAAAAATCACCCATGCGGTAAAACAGCAGGCAGTCCGGATACTGCCCCTTGACCGCATGATACTGCGTCATCATCGGGGTGAGGGGGCTCTCCGGCGCGGGCTGGCTTTGCATCGGCTATAGGAGGGAAAACAGGGGTTTCAGGATACCGGCGTTATGCAGCAGGTGCGCCAGCTCGAACAAAGGCACCGGCGCAAACCACCAGAGCGCATCCCATACCGCGTTATTCAGGTATTTCGGCTGGAACGCCAGTTCGTCCGGACAAGTATATTTTTTGATGTCCGGCAGCAGGCGCGGGGTGCCGGCTTTGTAGGCCGCAAAGTCCGCGCCGAATTTTTCCGCCAGAAATCCTTCCTCGCGCTTGATCAGTCCGTCATAGATGAACAGGAAGCCGCCGAAAATAAAGATGAACAGGATGATCTGCGCCGACATCAGTCCGAGCCCCGCAGCGCCCAGCAGCGAATAGAAGTACAGCGGATTGCGGCACATCGCATAAGGCCCGACGGTAATCAGTTTTTCGTTCTTGATGCCGCCGATGAAGGCCGTGCTGTAAATCCGCCCGATCGCGCAGGCGGTAAGCAGGATGAATCCGGCCAGCCGGAAGATTTCATATGCAAACGATCCCGTCTGCATAACCGGTGCGGTAAAAAATCCGGCGATAAGAATGATGCCTACCAGAATGCGCGTATCCCGCATGCGTGTTTTGTTGATGTCCTTGGCCATGAAACCCGTACTGTAGCGGTTATTTTCGGGAAGGTTAGACGTCAGCCTCCAACCTGTCCATAGCGGATTCTTTATGATTATGAATAATATGAACAGGTAACAATTTACAAAACTTAGAAAATCTCTTAGTGTCTCAATCACTTCGCCGTGATTCCGTAGCTCAGCGGTAGAGCATCTGACTTTTAATCAGAGGGTCGTGGGTTCAAATCCCACCGGGATCACCATTTTTCTCATTGAAAAGATTGCACAAACCCGCGTCAGACCGTTATTCTGACGGGGTTTTCTGTATTTTTAGAAAGTGTATTCTCATGCCGCCCCGTGCACCCAAGAATACCTCAAGCGGAAGTCGGGGTCTTTTTGCGGGGACGGTCAGTAAGGCATGTTAGTGAAGAAGACTTCGCAAAACTAATAGAGAAGGGATTTAGCGAAACTTTAGACGTGCGGAATGCCGAACGCCTTAATGTCCCGGCAGACATAATTAATCAGGCAGCTGAGGAAGTTCAGCGACCTATTCCCGCGGGAGAGCGCGATAGACGAATAACGAATGTGCTGACAAACAAAGTTATTCGCGAGGCCAGCTTCAGAAAAAATGTATATGACGTGTACGATAATCGTTGTGCCGTAACGGGCTTCAAGATTCTTGATCATAGGGGTAATTCAGAAGTTCATGCCGCTCACATTTGGGCCGTCGCTGACAGTGGCCCGGATGTGGTCCAAAATGGCTTAGCGTTAGCAGCCACAGTCCATTGGTTGTTTGATAGATATCTTATCTCAATTAGCGATGATTATTCCTTAATTATGGCAGAAGATCGTATTCCCGTTGAGGTCATGCCGCTGCTGAAAAGGAATGCAGGAAAGCTGCTGTTGCCGTCACAATTAAATGACTATCCACATCCTGCCTATCTGAAAAAGCACAGGGATAATTTTTTTAATATTAATCATCTTCTGACATAAGGAAGATATGGTTCGTATACAGGAATTGGAAATAATCAGAAAAAGCTGCTTTACAAATACACCCAAGGTACGGGCATAGCCCAGATTGTGCATTCTCATGCATTTTCGTGTTCCATAAGCCTGCAAACCCCGTGCAAACACAGACTTTCGAGGCCAAATCCTAAAGCGTTTTAATGCTTTTCCCACAAGGGTTTAGAGGGTATCAATAGGGGACTTGAACTCATGGCAGAGGGTACTTTCCGACACGAAAATGCACGATACGTCACGAAAAAGCACGAGAATGCACTTTCTTTCGCAACGTTCATTTTAATCAATAATAGCAGGCACTTCCGCAAGCAGCAGAATTTGCATTTTCAAAAATTGCCATTTCATCGGACTTGAACCCTAGTCGCGGCAACTGGGGTTCATGTGTGGCAAGTTTATTGGAGCGTAGAGTGTAATTACATTGTTTTTATCGCTTGAATTTAACCTTGATCTTGCGGCTGGGGGGCTCGTTGAAGATGACGGGCTTGTCTTCCTTCTTCTCGGGCGGAGGGACCGTGTCATTGTCATTTGAAGCATTTTTATTGTCGTCTTTCGGAAGCGGGTCATCATCCGAAGGCGGTGGTTCATTCGGGTCGAACCACTCGTCTTTTTTCTTGTCGAGGAGGTAATTGGCGCCTTCGCCGAGACCGGCGCCGGCGGCCAGCCCCAGCAAAGCCAGCAGGATAACGTCCAGCCATTTGAAAGGATGGACGTCAAAACCGT
>JAHFPI010000013.1 GCA_023266795.1 Rhodospirillales bacterium | reverse complement strand
TATCCGTTTCCGCCGGCGTGTGCGCCAGCTTGATCTGGCCGGTGATCATCCTGATCTCGCCGGCAAGGGCGAACACCAGCTTGTCGCTCATGCTGTCCCAGTTCCGGTCGATAAAGACATAGGCGACGATCATCTGTATCAGCAGGATCGGCACGACAATAATCATCATCGACCGCCCGTACAATGTGCGCGGCAGCAGCGTCTGCTTGATTGTTTTCCACGTGTACGTCATCAATCAGTCCACAATATGTAGCCCTTGCCGCGCACCGTCTGGATATATTTCGGCAGCTTCGGGTCTTCTTCGAGTTTTTTTCTGAGGCGCGTGATCTGCACGTCGATCGTGCGCTCGGCGGCATCCATTTCGCACAGCTGCGCCAGCTCCTCGCGCCCCACGACTTCGCCCTTCTTGCCGGAGAGCGCCTTCAGTAATGTGTGTTCCACCTGCGTCAGCGGCAGGCGCTCCGCGTTGTCAACCAGTTCGCCCCGCTCCAGATCCAGCGTCCAGCGGCCGAAACGGACGGCCTCGTTCTGCGCCACGGGCTTGGCCGCCACGCGCCGCAGGATGGCGTTCATCCGCAGCAGCAATTCCCTCGGTTCGAACGGCTTGGGCAGGTAATCGTCCGCCCCCGCCTCCAGCCCGTGGATGCGCGCCTCTATTTCGCCGCGCGCCGTCAGCAGCAGCACCGGCGTCGCCAGCTTCTCCGCCTTAAGGGATTTGGTCAGGGCGAGGCCGTCCTCGCCCGGCATCATCACGTCCAGCACGATCAGGTCGTATTGCAGGTATTTCAGTTTTTGCCGCGCATCCGCCGCATCCACCGCCGTCGTCACCAGAAAATTATTTTCCGCCAGAAACTGCGACAGCAGTTTGCGCAGGCGCTCGTCATCATCCACCACCAGAATGTGGGGCTGCTGGCTAAGGCTGATAAGCCGGTCGGTCTGCGCCTCGATGTTGGACATAATACCCTGACAGTTGTATGTAGCGACTCTTTGATGTAAAAGGTAGAAGTCAAATCTAGACAGGAAACATAATCATGGCAATGATCCCCTACGATGACCGCGACGGATTCATCTGGTTCGATGGCAATCTGATCCCATGGCGCGAGGCGAAAGTCCACTTCCTCACCCACGCCCTTCACTACGGCAGCGGCGTATTTGAAGGCATCCGCGCCTACGGCGGCCATATTTTTAAGCTCGAGGAACACAGCCGCCGCCTGCTCGAGGGCTGCAAGATTATGGATATGAAAATCCCCTATACGGCGGAAGAAGTCGCCAATGCCTGCCGTGAAGCTTTCAAAGCCAACAAGATCACCGACGGCTATCTCCGCCCGCTCGCATGGCGTGGCTCGGAGCGCATGGGCGTTTCCGGCCAGCTCAACAAAATCCATCTCGCCGTCGCCGCATGGGACTGGCCGAATTATTTCACGCCCGAAGCGCGCGAAAAAGGCATCAGCCTGAAAACCTCCCCCTGGCTCAGACCGCCAGCGGATTGCGCGCCGGTGCATGCCAAAGCCTGCGGCCTGTATATGATCTGCACCCTTTCCAAACATGCCGCCGAGAACGCCGGATACACCGACGCGCTGATGCTGGACTATCGCGGCCGCGTCGCGGAGCTGACCGGCGCCAACTTCTTCATGGTAAAAAAAGGCGAACTGCATACGCCGAAAGCCGACTGCTTCCTCAGCGGCATCACCCGCGCCACCGTCATCGATCTGGCGAAGAAGAACGGCATCAAAGTCATTGAACGCGCCATCATGCCCGGCGAACTGGCGACGATCGACGAATGTTTCGCCACCGGCACCGCCGCCGAAGTCACCCCCATCGGCAAAATCGACAACATGATTTACAAAGTCGGCCCCGTCACAAAACTGCTGCGCGAGGCGTATGAAAAGCTGGTAAGGCAGGGCGCGGGGTAAATCCGCCTTGCTTTATTCCTTTGAAAAGATGATTCCGATATGGTGCCGGTAAACCAGTGTACCGCCCAGCCAGCCGCCTATCGTTATCGCCAGTGCGCCGCATAAAGATAAAATCAGCGGGGGCAGATCAGAACCCTCCGGGCAAAGAAGGCTGCCGCCATAAAACGACAGCGCCGTCAGCATGCTCATGATATGCATCGTTGCCGTGCCATACGCATCTTTTCGCCCCGCGCGGACAATCCTCCGGTAGAAATCCCATCCTCCCGCCAGCATGGCCGGCAGGCTCATGAACAATCCGGCCTTGAGCAGAAAAGACGCCGCCTCCGCCGCAAAAACATCTCCGGATCGCATATGCCAGAGCTGCAAAAGAGGCACGGTCAGCAGGAATGCCAAAGGGAAATGGACGATGGCGGGGTGAAGCGGCTCCTGCCGGAGTTTTGTCCAGAACGACGCTGGCATGATTTTACTGGATCAGCGTTGTCGCCAGCACGGCAAAAGCCGTCAGGGCCAGCGCCGCATGAAGCAGGACAACAGGTATCGGCAAAACTTTGCCCCGGATGTTTGCGAAGAACAGGAAGAATCCGCCCAGCGCCGCCACTAGAAAAATCACCAGCGCCGTCGCGCCCGCCCCGTGCAGACTCTCTTTGAAATAAGCGTACAGTAGACAGGTAAGTCCGCTTGCCGCCAGCAGGCCGTGCAGGAGAACGACAGGCATTGGCTGGGTTTTTCCGGTGAAGCGGCGCAGCGCCAGAAAAGCGCCGCCCAGAGCGGCCACGGCAAAAATAAGAAGAGCAATTGTTGTAAGAGGCATTGTACGATCCTTTTTATGTTGGTTCAGAAACGAATCTCATGTTATAAAGTGTTTATTACTTTTGCAACTTAAATATTGCAAAAGTGGCAGAGGAGAAAATATGTTAAACACTCTCACCGGACGGCAAATCGAAATCCTGCATGCCATGCGCACAGACGGCATGGCGTTGGAAGATATTGCCTCTCTGCTCGCTACCTCCCGCCAGGCCGCGCAGAAGCATCTGGATCATTTGCTGCATGCTGGTCTGGCCGCGTCTGGGGAAACAAAACAGACGGGCGGCAGACCGCGCCAACTCTACCGACTAACGCCGCAGGGACAGGAACTGTTCCCCCGTCAATACGCCTGGTTCACGGAAATCCTTATCGGCTTTCTGAAAGAAGCACAGGGCACGGAAGCTTTATCAGCCCTGCTGCGCAAACTGGCGAAAACACTCGCCGCAAAAGAAGGCGCGGCATTGTCCGGCATGTCCCGCCGCGCGCGGATAGAAGCCATTACCCATTTCATGAATAAGCTGGGTTATGCCGCAAGCGTGAACGGCGCTTCGGAGATCGTCGCCACAAACTGCGTTTATCACCACATCGCTCAAGCACATTCCGAGATATGCAGCTTTGATATTCAACTGCTGGAAACGCTCAGCGGCGGAAAAATCGAGCACACCGAATGCATGGTGCGCGGCGGAAGCTGCTGCCGGTTTCGTTTGAAAAAAGATTCTAAAAAATCAAGACCTTGACCGGGGTTAAGCAAGAATTTACCAATCCGGTTTACAATGTACCTGTCCGTACTAAGGGAATCGTTTCAGGGGGAGGGGAAATATGAAAATTGGTCTGGATGTACTGTATGAGCTCAGTTTCCTTTTCGGCACCACGTTCCTGCCGAAAATCTTCAAGGCGCTGGGGCTTTCCGACAAGGTTTGCACGACGGCTTCCGGTCACAGCAATATGTGGACCGGCGTCCTGCTGGGCGCGGGCGGCGCGTTCATCGTCATGGGCGCGGTTGCCGCCATCGTTTCCGGCGGTATGGCGGTGGTGCCCTCCGTCATCGGGCCTCTCCTGTTGCAGGGCGTGCTGGGCGTAGCGGCGACGGCTATCGGCACGGGTCTTTTCGATGCCGGCGAGCAGGCTCTGGGCCTCCCGCTTTCCCGCAAGTTCAAAAAAATTCTGAATTTTTTCAGAGCCCGGCTGTTCCGCGCCGCAAAAAAATCGCCGCCGCAATCGGCGCTGGCGGCGCGTCTGGTGCAGCCCGCCTCGTCCTTCAGCATGACGAAGCGCCTCGCAAAAAATTTCAGGGATGCGGTCAGCGGGAAAAAGCCGCAACAGACAGCGGTGCAGGCTTACAAGCCCGCCTTTGACGGCCCGACACTTTAAATAAAAAAACCTAGCTGCCCGAGGCGACGTTCAGGCCGCCGGTGCCCATCTGTTCGCCCCAGAAAGTTTCGAGGTCGCGCAGCACCTGATTCATGCTTTCAAGACGGGCATTCGGAAGCCCCGCTCCGGCCAGCCTGTCCTCATGCCGCTTGTAAAGTTTGGCGATAGCATCATTCAGCTTGCGGCCCTTGTCGGAGAGCTTGACGCGCACGGAGCGCTTGTCATGAATGGAACGCTCCTGCGCCAGATAGCCGTTCTCGACCATTTTCTTGACGTTGTAGGAAACGTTGGAGCCGAGGTAATAGCCGCGCACCGTCAACTCGCCCACCGTCAGCTCGTCCGTGCCGATGTTATGCAGGATCATGCTTTGCACGTTGTTGATGTCGAGGATGTTGGCGCGCTCCAGTTCCACCTTCAGGACGTCCAGAAACTGGCGGTGCAGCCGCTCAATCAGATTGATTGAATCATAATAGGGCATCGTCATAACATGTCTCCTGCTATTTACTCTCCGGTTATTCTAGAACACCCCGGCCTACAAAACAAGGTCTTGCGCACCGAGGCTCTGGAAACAGGCGTCGATCTCGGCATCCGGCACGTCTTTGACCGTTGCGGGCTGCCAGCGGGGCTGGCGGTCTTTGTCAATCAGCGCGGCGCGGACGCCCTCATAAAAATCGGGCCGGTTGAGGCAGGCCTGACTCAGGCGGTACTCCATAGTCATAACCTCGGCAAAGTTCATTTTCGTGCCCCGCCGGATCTGCTTCAGGGCAATTTTCAGGCTGCTCGGCGACAGGCTGTTCATCGTCTTCAGCGTTTCCACCGCCCAGCCGGACGCATCTTTCCCCAGATCGGCCATGATGTCCTCGACGCGGTCATGCGCGAAGTAACGGTCGATCTTGGCGCGGTACGGCGCGATTTCCGATTCACCAACGCACGGCGCGGAAAACTGTTCCAGCAGCGCGGGAAGATTTTGCGGCGCGTCCGCAATCGCGGCGCGTAAGGATGAAATCTTCGCCGCCGGAACGAAATGCGTGGCGAAACCGATGTACAGCGTGTCGAAAGTTTTGATGCGTCGGCCGGTCAGCGCCAGATAGGCGCCGGTTTGCCCCGGACAGCGCGGCAAAAAATAGCCGCCGCCGACATCGGGGAAAAATCCGATGCCCGCCTCCGGCATGGCGAACACCGTGGCCTCCGTCACGATCCGGTGGGAGCCGTGCGCCGAAACGCCCTTGCCGCCGCCCATGACGATGCCGTTGATCAGGGAGATATACGGTTTGGGAAAAGTGAAAATCCGGTGGTTCAGCGTGTACTCGGCGCGGAAAAACTCGCTCATAATCGCCCGCTCGCGCCCGCCGCTTTTCACCGCCAGCGCCACGCTCTTGATGTCGCCGCCGGAGCAAAACGCGCGTTCCCCCGCGCCGGTAATCATCACCGCTTTCACGGCAGGGTCTTTCGCCCAGGCGATCAGCTGCCCGTCCATCAGTTTCACCATGTCGAACGTCAGCGCGTTCAGCACCTGCGGGCGGTTGAGCGTAATCACCCCTGCCGCCCCCTCGACCGTAAAAATAATTTCCGGTTCCTCTGTCATTTTACCGCCACGTGCGCCGCGCCAACTGACTGGCGGTACTGCATTAATGTCGTCATCGATACCAGTTGGAAACCCTGCGCCTCCATCATTGGCAGCCATGCTTCCAGCGCCGCCAGCGTCATCTCTTTCGGGTGGCCGATGGCGACGACCGAGCCGGTATGGCGGGCGATCTCCCCGGTTTCGCGCAGCGCCGCCGCCACAAATTCCGGCTTCTCCACATGATCGAGAAAAACATCGCGGTGCGTGGCGGCGAGGCCGTTCTCCCGCGCGACCGCCTCGGCGCTGCTGTCCGGCGTTGTTACTGAATCGAGGAAGAATACGCCGCGCTTCCGGAGCTCCGCCATCACGACTTCCAGCCCCTCACGATAGCGCGAAAACCTGCTGCCCATGTGGTTGTTCACGCCGGTATAGCCTTTAAAGCCATCCAGATTCGCCAGCAGGTTCTCCTCCAGCTGTTTCCGGCTCATATTGACCGACAGGTGATGCGGCCCTGGATCGGCTTTTTCGCTGTCCGCTTCCCACGGCAGATGCAAAAGAATTTCATGCCCGCGCGCTGCGGCCTCCGACGCCTGCTCCTGAACATGCGGGGCATAGGCCAGATATGACAGGGTGACCGGCGCCGGCAGATTCCTGACCGCGCGCTCCGATTTGCTGCGGTCAACACCCGCATCATCAATCACAATGGCAATAAGAGGTTTCTGCGGGCTGGCGACAGGCGGGGAAATCGTTCCCAGCAAAAGACCGATAGCGGCCATCTCCCTTTCCGCCTTCACGGGAACCAGCGCCCCGTGCGTCGCGTCATAGGAAACATCCTCCCCGCCAAGATCGACGAAATAACCCTTTGCGCCATAAGCCACCGGCATGAGGGCCAGCGACAGGAAAAAGGCGCATAGCAGGCTCCGGACCAGTTCTTTCATTCTTCAGATATCCCCCCGCTCCTATCATGGCGTTTTTAGCGGCGGGTGACCAGATACAAAAAGCTGTTGACACAGAGGCGGAACTAAACTAGAACAAAGGGAGAATGGTTTTCTCAGGAAAGGCGCCCCATGCTCACCCAAAAACAACGCGATCTGCTGATGTTCATTAATGATTTCATCCAGAGCACCGGCCTGTCGCCATCGTTCGAGGAAATGAAAATCGGCCTCGAACTCAAGTCAAAGTCGGGCATCCACCGTCTGATCAACGCCCTGGTCGAGCGCGGCTTCCTCCAGCGCCTGCCCAACAAGGCGCGCGCGCTGGAAGTCCGGAAACTGCCGGAGAACGTGCCGCCCCCGTCCAACAGCAACCGCCCGTATGCCGTTTCCAAAACAACGCGCCGCACCACACATGAAACCGCGCAGATCCCCCTCCACGGCAGGATAGCCGCCGGCACCCCCATCGAGGCAGTGCGCGATGAACAGGAAATGATCGATATTCCCATGAGCCTGCTGGGCAACCAGCCCTGCTACGCCCTGACCGTCGAGGGAGACTCGATGATGAAAGCCGGCATCATGGACGGCGACATCGTGGTGATCGAAAAATGCGACCGCGCAAGCGACGGCGAAATCGTCGTAGCGCTGGTCGACGAAGAAGAAGTCACCCTGAAACGCCTGCGCCGCGAAATCGGCTCCATCGTGCTCATGCCGGAGAACGACGCCTACCAGCCCATCCGCCTCACCCCCGACCGCGTGCGGATTCAGGGCCGGCTGAGAAGTTTGTTCAGGTCATATTAAAACTTACGGATTAGCGTCCGGGCTTTTGGGGCGCGGCGAATCTTTTTCCGGCGCTTTGCCGTCGCGCATCGCGACCACTTCCTCCTGTTTGGGAAGATATTTCTGGTCCGTCCCCGGCGGGACGATCATCCCCAGCGTCGGAGTGCTGGCCAGCACTTTTTTGGCCACCCGTTTAATGTCATCGACGGTCAGCTTTTTAATCCGCGACGCTATCTCCGCCTGCGTCAACAGCCTGCCCTCGTCCAGCGTGTTATTGGCGAACCTGTCGCAAACATCCCGGTTTGTTTCCATGCCGTTGAGCAGCGCCATCTCCATCATATTCTTGACCTTGCCGAGGTCTTCCTCCGCCAGATTACTGACGAGCGCGCGCATTTCCGCGTAGGCCGCGTTGATAAAGGGCCGGATTTTTTCCGGCGCCAGACTCGCGCCGACGTAGAACATGCCGCAATTGCGGAAGTCCTGACTTTCGGCGGTGACATCCGCCGAAAGCTCCTGTTTAATAACAATTTCCTTGTAAAGCCGCGATGACATGCCGCCGCCCAGAATAGCGCCCAACACCTCGTAAGCAAGGCAGTCAGGATCCGAACCGGGAACGGATTCAGCCAGCAGCGTCACGTCACACAGGCTGGCGTTTTTATATTCCGCAAAGGCCGTTCCCCCATGATAAACCGGCACCGGCAACGGTGGAAATTCCTTTGCCGGCATCCGTCCGTATTGTTTTTCAACCAGCGCGACAAAATCCTCATGCCTGACAGGCCCGGCGGCGCAAAACACCACGTTGTTCGGCGCATAATATTCATCACGGTAAGCGGCAAGCTGCTGCACGGTCATGGCGCGCAGCGTCGCTTCGGTTCCGAGAATGGGCCGGCCATGCGGCTGGTTCGGATAGGCCGTCTCCATCAGGAGATTCCATGCGTGGCCTTCAATAGTATCATTCGCGCGGTTCAGTTCCTCAACCACGACATCCCGCTCGCCCTTCATCTTGTACGTCGATCCACTAGGCATTATGACGGATTTGCCGTCAAATTCAGCATGGTCAAGGTTGGCCTTGAACACCATCTCGCCGCAGATGTCGACGATTTTTTCGAGCGCGTCCGCCTTCAGATTATAAAAATAATAGGCCGTTTTGTCATTGGAGGTATAGGCATTCAGTTCGGCGCCCAGTTGCCCCTCGACAATTTTGTCAATCTGTCCGGGCGCATAAGAAGGCGTCCCTTTGAACATCATGTGTTCGTTCATATGCGTAGCCCCGTTCAGCGCGGGAGTCTCGTGATCCGAACCGGCGCCGACCCACGCGCCGCACGACAGGTTGCCGGGACGCTCCACCGTCACAACCTTCATGCCGTTTTTAAGCGTGGTCATCTTCGGCTCCACGGCGGCCGCCGCGCGTTTTTTTGCCGCTGCCATAAACGGCGGCTTGATCGTTTCCTGCACCGGACGGGGGGACGAAGGCACGGTCACCCCCTGAAGCTGGTCGCTTATCATATCCTTGATTTCATCTGCGGTGGGCATCGTATCCTGCGGGCCGACACCGGCCAGCGCATATTTCCCCGACCGCATCAGGCCTGCGCAGACGCGGCGGATATCGTCCGATGTCACCTGCTTGAGACGCTCTTCATATTCCTCGGGGGGGATGAGACGGCCAAAGAACATGAGCTGATCGGCATTGCGCGCGCCCGTGCCGCCGGCCATCTCACATGATTCTATTATTTTCCTGATAATCCTTTCGCGCGCCTGATCCAGCGCCTCCTGATCCAGACCTTCCCTGACGGTTTTCCCCAGCAGGTCGAGCGCGACAGAAATAAGCTCTCCGGCATTGCCCTTGCCGGCGCCGGCGGAAATCCTGAATATCCCGCTTGTCTCGTACGGCGTATATCCGGCGCTCACGGTATAAACCAGCCCCCGCTTTTCACGGATCTCCTGAAAGAGCGGGGAGGACATGCCGCCGCCTAAAAACTCGTTCAGCATCATGGTCGCATACCTATCCGGATCGTTTTTCGGCGGCGCCTGAAAGCCGAGCAGAAGGCTGATCTGCTCGTTATCGGTGGCTTCACGAAGGTCGCCGCCGGTAAACTGCATCTGCGGTGTTTTTGCCGCCGCCGCCGCCGATGGCAGATCGCCGAAATAATTCCTGACCAGTTTTTTGACCTGCGAAAGGCTTATATCTCCCGCAAAAGAAATCACGATATTCTCCGGATGCGCGAGAACGTCGGCGTGTTTCTGCCTGACCTGCGCCGGCGTAAAAGAGTCCAGCAATTCCTGCGTACCCAGCGGGTCCCTGCCCGCACTCTGCCCGGAAAAAGCACCCTTGTAGAATTTTATTCTGGCTTTTGTCGCGGGGCTTTCATCCTGCTGGATGATCTCCTGCTCGATCTGCGTCTTTGTCTTTTGAATCTCGGCGGCATCGAAAGCCGGATGACGCACCATGTCGGCCAGTATAGTAAATGTCTCTTTGGCATGCCGCGCCAGAGCCTGCGCCTGAAAAGTCGTCGTCGTGCGATCCGTCGAGGAGCCGAGTTCGCCGCCCTTTGATTCAACGCCCTCGGCAATCTGCTCGCGGCTGCGTGTCGTCGTGCCGCCGAGGCACGATGCCTGCATCAGGAATGTCAGCCCGTTCTCTTCGGCACTTTCATTGACGGAGCCGGACTTGATATGAATCTGCATGGAAACTTTGCCGCTTTTCGGACGCTCTTCGCATACGCAGGTAACTCCGTTGGAAAGGCGGAAGGTTTTGACCATGGCTTTATCCTTCTTCGGTGGCAGGTTCGTTTTTATTTATTATGCATTATAAGTATTAATTATGTATTACAGCAAAATATTTCCATAAATCAATTTATTCTCTAATAAAATCATGATGTTGCGCGGACCATGGCCGATCCCCCCGCTCGGCATCAACCGTCCTGACTGTAACTGCCCCGTCATCCCCGAAATAGAGGGCGTGGGCGCCACGATACCTGAACGCTATCTTGTCGAATAGCAGTTTCGGTTGCGGGCACATATCCCGTTTTATATACAGGTTGCTGATGACAATATCGGCCTCGGCGCAATCCTGCGCCAGCACCGTATATTCTTTCACAAAAGAAACCAGATGGCCTTTGCGTCTGTAAAGGCAGGCCCCTTCATCGCAGGACAGCGGCGAGCCTTCCTGCGGCCCGTTTTCTTTCGACCAGAAATCGTATCCCGGCTCCGCCTCGCGCTCGATCCAGATTTGCTGCGCGAATTTTTGCGCTTTGCCGGAGGATATGCGCAGGATGCCGCTGTCATCCCGGACGGCGAACAGCTTGCCGTCCGCAGAAACCAGAATATCCGCGCGCGGGGTCAGCGGTATAAGCATTACTCCGGCAAGAACCGGCAGCATCCCCAGCCAGCGGATTTTATCCCGCCACAGGCATATCCACAGCCCTCCGGAACACATCATCACCAGAACCCACAGCGGCCAGGCATCAACATGATAAACCGCGTGCGGCCATTGTGAAACGGTTTCCGCCGTTTTCATGATGACGATAACGCTCCACTCGGCGATTTTCAGCGGAATTTTCTCCAGCCCCAGCGGCATCAGGAAACAGCCGGTAATAGCCGCAGGCATCGTCACGAAGGAAGACAGCGGCACGGCGACAAGATTGGCGATCAGGCCCGGAAACAGCGGCGTCCGTAAAAAATGATAGAGGGCGAACGCTGCCGTCGCCATGGTCGCCACCAGCGTCGTCGCCATCGACCCCAGAACATATAGCCCCGCGCGGGCGAACCAACGGCGCTGCTTGTAATCCCGACTCCACCATTCCCGCGTCGATTCATAAAAAGCGATCAGCGCCACCACGGCGGCAAAGGACATCTGAAAACCGGGCCCGAACAGGTTTTCCGGCTGGAACAGCAGGATGGCCGCCGCCGCAAAAGCCGCCAGCCGGAGCGTAAACGGGTCGCGGTCGAGCATAATCGCCGTCATCACCACGCACACCATGATGACCGAGCGTTCCGCCGAGATGGAGGAACCAATCAGCATCATATAAAAAATCGCGCCGCACATGGCGATAAACGCGGTGATTTTCTTGACCGGATAGCGCAGCGCAATATAGGGGATGGACGCCAGCAGCGCCCGGACGGCAAAAAATAAAAAACCCGTCACCAGCGTGATCTGCAATCCGGAAATCGCGATCAGGTGCGCGATGCCGGCAATGCGGATAGTATCATACGTCTCTTTTGAAATATCCTTGTCCTCGCCGTCCAGCAGGGCGATGGTGATTGCGGCGGCATCGCTGTTCTCCATGCCGTCTTTGATGTGCGTGCGGATATAGCGCCGGAGGAAGTCGAAAAAGAACCCCTTGTCCGCAGCTGTAATGATCTCCATATCGCTGATCGCAAAGCCCGTCGCGCCGATGCCGGAGAAAAAAGTATGCCGCTGGAAATCATAGGCTCCCGGCAGCACCGGCGGCGACAGCGGCAGCAGCATCGCCTTCAGCCGTACGACATCCCCTGCGGCAGGCGGCAGGCTGCTTTTTTTTAATTTGATCCGCACCGTCGCGGGCATCACCTCCTGCGGCGGGCGTTTCTCCGTATCATAATGCACTCCATCAAGAACAATCCGGTATCCTTCCGGCAGGGCATCGACCGCCGCCACCTGCCCCTGCAGCACCAGCGGGTAGGTCTTGCGCTCCAGCACCGGCGCCGTGACCGCCCATGTCCGCCATTGCGCCGCCGTAAAGCCGAGCACCATCAGAAAAAACGGCAGCCAGAGCAACAGAGCAGCTTTGTTTCTATAAAAAGGCGCGATAACGGCGATCAGCACGCCCAGCGCCGCGAGTCCCGCCCACAGCGGCGGCTCGAAATGCAGGGAGAAATAGCCCCCGACTCCGGCAGCTATGGCCACCGGAATCCACAGAATCCAGCGTTCCCGCTGTTTGAGGAGGCTTGTCCATAGAGGTTCTATGTAAGGCAACATCCGGCACTCTTGAGTTAAGGCTGTAAAAGACCTACGATACAACACTCTAAATTGTCAAAGGCTCATGTAATGAAAGTCGTCACCCGTTTTGCCCCCTCTCCCACCGGCTACCTGCATATCGGCGGCGGGCGGACGGCGTTGTTCAACTGGCTGTTCGCCAAACATCATCAGGGCACCTTCCTGCTGCGCATCGAGGATACCGACCGCGCACGCTCCACCCAGCAGGCCGTCGACGCCCTGCTGGACGGATTGAAATGGCTGGGACTCAACTGGGACGGCGAACCCGTCATGCAGTTCGCCCGCATGAACCGTCATGCCGAAGTGGCGCACGAACTGGTTAAAAAAGGCCAGGCTTATTTCTGCACCTGCACGCCGGAAGAACTCGAAAAAATGCGCGCGGCGCAAAAAGCCGGCGGGTCACCGATGAGTTACGACCGCCGGTGCCGCGACAAGAGCCACACCTCGGGCGTCGTCCGTATCAAGGCGCCGACCTCGCATAACGAAGAAATGCTCGTGAAGGATGCGGTGCAGGGCGATGTGCGCGTTCCCTACCAGCAACTGGACGACATGGTCATGCTCCGCAGCGATGGCACGCCGACCTATATGCTCTCCGTCGTTGTCGACGACCATGACATGGGCATCACCCACATCATTCGCGGCGACGACCACCTGACCAACGCTTTCCGCCAGCGCATGATTTACGATGCGATGGGCTGGGAAGTGCCGGTCTTCGCCCATATCCCGCTGATTCACGGGCCGGACGGCGCGAAGCTGTCCAAGCGGCACGGCGCTGTCGGCCTCGAAGCCTACCGCGATATGGGGTATCTGCCGGAAGCGATGCGCAACTACCTGCTCCGTCTCGGCTGGGGGCATGGCGACACCGATATTGTTTCAACCGAAGAAGCGATAAAACTTTTCAGCCTCGAAGGCATCGGCCAGTCGCCGTCGCGCATGGATTTTGCCAAACTCGCCAGCGTCAATGCGCACTACATGCGGCAATGTCCAGAGTATGAACTGATGAACCTGCTCCTGCCATTTTTGGAGAAGGCGCTCGGTGAAAAACCGGATGATGTTGGCATCGAGCGTATCCGCAAAGGACTGCACGACCTGAAAGAGCGCGCGCATACGCTGATCGAACTTGCCAATGCGGGTTTGTTTTATGCACGCCATCGCCCTTTGCCGCTGGATGAAGCGGCAAGCAAGACGATTGACCGCCCGCTGCTCGGCGAGATCCGCCAGACACTTTCCGGCCTAACCGATTTCACCAGCGGCACGATTGAAACCGCGCTGAAGGAGTTCTCCACCCAGAAAGGCCTGAAACTCGGCAAGGTCGCCATGCCTCTCCGCGCCGCCCTCACCGGCACCACCAACAGCCCCTCCATTTTCCATGTGGCCGAGATTCTGGGAAAAGAAGATGTTCTGGGGCGGCTAAATGATGCAATATCTCCCTAATTTATGTTGCACTGCAAAAAATAATATTGCTCGAATCTCCCTGCTCATCTAGTATCCAGATAAGAATGTTATAGAGTTCTGGGAAGATCATAGGGAGTAAAGACCATGAGCAGCGCAGTTCCCCAAGCCAAATCTCAACAGACCGTCACCATGATCGATAACGCCACCGGAAAAAAATTCGAATTTCCGGTCATGGAAGGCACCGTCGGGCCCCGTGTCGTCGACATCAGAAAATTTTATGCAGAAACCGGCATGTTCACCTACGATCCCGGATTTACCTCCACCGCCGCCTGCGAAAGCGCCGTCACCTACATCGATGGCGACAAGGGCGTCCTGCTGCATCGCGGCTACTCCATCAAGGAACTGGCGGAAAAAAGCGATTTTCTGGAAGTCTGCTATCTGCTGCTGCACGGTGAACTGCCGAACAAGCCGCAAAAAACGGAATTCGTCACCACGATCACCCGCCATACGATGGTGCATGAACAGATACTGTCCTTCTTCAGCGGCTTCCGCCGCGACAGCCACCCGATGGCCGTGATGGTCGGCACGGTCGGCGCGCTCGCCGCCTTCTATCACGATTCACTCGACATCGACGACCCGAAACAGCGCGAGCTCGCCGCGCACCGGATGATCGCCAAGGTCCCCACCATTGCCGCGCTCGCCTATAAATATTCCATCGGCCAGCCGTTCATGCACCCGCGCAATGACCTGAATTTCTCCGAAAACTTCTTATACATGACCTTCGGCATCCCCTCCGAGCCTTACAAGGTCAATCCGGTGCTGGCCCGCGCCATGGACCGCATCTTCATCCTGCACGCCGACCATGAGCAGAACGCCTCCACTTCCACCGTGCGGCTGGCCGGCTCTTCCCGCGCCAATCCGTTTGCCTGTATCTCCTCCGGCATCGCCTCGCTCTGGGGCCGTGCACACGGCGGCGCCAACGAAGCCGTCCTCGACATGCTGCACCAGATCGGCGACAAGAGCCGCATTCCCGAATTCATCGCCCGTTCCAAAGACAAGAACGACACCTTCCGCCTGATGGGCTTCGGCCACCGTGTCTACAAAAACTACGACCCGCGCGCCGAGATCATGCGCAAAACATGCAAGGAAGTGCTGGACGAACTGGGCATCAAGGACGATCCGCTGCTCGACATCGCCGTGGAGCTGGAAAAAATCGCCCTGCAGGACCCCTATTTCATCGAGAAGAAGCTTTATCCCAATGTCGACTTCTATTCCGGCATCATCCTGAAGGCGATGGGCTTCCCGACCTCGATGTTCACCGTGCTGTTCGCCGTCGCCCGCACCGTCGGCTGGGTCTCGCAGTGGAAAGAGATGATCGAGGAACCCACCCAGCGCATCGGCCGTCCCCGCCAGCTCTACACCGGCACCCCCGAACGCCCCTTCCTACCGATGGATAAGCGGAAATAACGGCAGCGCCATGAAAGGCTTCATCGCAAACATCGAGAAGCTGACGAAAGAAAACGCCGACTTTCGCCACGTGCTCTATACGGGGCATTATCTCCAGCTCGTCCTGATGACCATTCAGCCGGGCAGCGAAATCGGCGAAGAAGTCCACGACGACCGCGACCAGTTCTTCCGCGTTGAAAAAGGCGCGGGTGAGGTCAGGATCGACGGAGTCCGCACAAAAGTAAAAGCCGAAGATGCGATTATCGTGCCTGCCGGCGCGCGGCACAATGTCGTAAACACCGGCAGCGAACCGCTGCGGCTTTACACCATCTACGGCCCGCCCGAGCATCAGGACGGAACGGTGCGTATCACCAAGGCCGACGCCGAAAAAACGCATGAGCATTTCGACGGCAGGACAACGGAGTAACCCGATTTAATAATCCGTCGTCAGCGTGCGGTGGCTGGGCTTGCTGTAAAGTTCCGGCTCATATCCCCTATGCCAGAGCAGGTGATCGATGTTGACGGATGTCACCGGCTGCGGGGCGGAGGCTTTCATCAGCTCCACCGCGTGAATGGCGCAGGCGCGGATTTCGATTTCTTCGGCGCTGCCTGATAAAAGCGGAACACCCCCGTCAATTTTCGCGGCCAGCGGGGCGGCATATTCAAGGATACCGTCGCAGCGCAGCACATGGGGCACCATGTTGTCAGCAAAGATGGTGAGCTTATCCATGTCTTTCAGGCTGGACAGCGCAAGGTTCATATCCGACGCCAGTATCTGCGCCCGTTTCAAAATCGGGATCTCCCGCCCTTTATATGAATGAACATCATGAAAGCCTTTCCATCCGGCTGCTATGTCGGCCAGATCGGCTACAGAATGGTTGGCCCTTTCTAACAAATCAAGAACCCTGCCCTGATATTCCGCAAGGATTTTTTCTCCCGTTTGCCGCAGATGCCCCGCAAACAACGTCATAAGCTTATCCAGTTGCTGCTGCGCGCCCTGCGGCACGGACAACAGCAGCGAAAAATCTGCGGCTGTCACCTGAACCCATGCTTCCGGATTATCCAGTTCTCCCCGTTCGAACGCTTTCTTTAAACCACCGGCAATCACCGTATATTCCAGTTCAATCCCGCATTCCTGCGCGATGTGAAAATAGCCGGAGCCAAAGTTGATGCTGTCCAGCGCGAGGATATAAGCTGCGGTTTTTTCCTTATCAGCGGAAATGTAATGATGATCGCCGCTTATCTCCGTCACCAACGGATATTTTGCAAGAATGAATCGTGTATATTCCGGGATTTTTTCCGTGTGGATTTTGACGTGATCCGCATTCTGCGCCACCCACGCGCAGGCGGACGCTATCTTTTCGACTTGTTTCGTCAAGCCGACTCTTTCAGCAGGTTGCCGTAGAGGCGCGCATAGGCGCCGTTCTGCGCCAGCAGCGCGGCATGGCTGCCGGATTCGACGATTTTTCCGCCGTCCAGCACATAGATGATGTCCGCGCCGATGATGGTGGAGAGGCGGTGCGCGACGACAATCGTCGTCCGTCCCTGTTGCAGCCTTTCCAGCGCCGCCTGCACCAGCCGTTCGGAATTGGCATCCAGCGCGGAGGTCGCCTCGTCGAGCAGCAGGATCGGCGCGTTCTTGAGCAGGGCGCGGGCAATCGCGATGCGCTGCCGCTGCCCGCCGGAAAGCTTCACGCCGTTTTCGCCTACGCGGGTGTTATAGCCCTCCGCCAGTTCCGAAATGAATTCGTGCGCGGCGGCCAGCTTGGCGGCGGCGATGATCTCCTCATCCGTCGCCTGCAGCGAGCCGTAGGCGATATTATCGCGGATCGTATCGTTGAAAATGGCGATTTCCTGACTGACCAGCGCCGTGCTTTTACGCAGGCTGTTGAGGGTCACGTCGCGGATATCCTGACCGTCGATTTTGATGGAACCGCCGGTGACATCGTGAAAGCGCGGGATGAGATTGAGGATGGTGGTTTTTCCCGCCCCCGACTCGCCCACCAGCGCGATGGTTTTTCCGGCGGGCGCCGTGAAGGAAACGCCGCGCAGCGCCTCGCTGCCGTCCGCGTAAGCGAAACTGACATTTTCAAAACTCACCACCGCATCGGTGACCCGCAGGGCGGCGGCGCCTTCCCTGTCGCAGATGGAGGGCCGGATATCGAGCATGGTGAACAGCCGGTCGATCGCCGCCAGCCCCATCTGCATGGTGTTGCTGAGCTTGGCCAGCCGCTTCATCGGCTCGAAGGCCATCAGGAATGCCGCGATAAAAGAAAACAGCTTGCCGGAGGTGCTTGTCCCGGCGATCACCTGATGCCCGCCATAAATAATGATCATGACGATCGCCAGGCCGCTCAGCACTTCCGCCACCGGCGAAACCACCGCCGAGGCGCGGAACGACCTGTCCATCAGGCGGAAGATATTATAGATGATCGTGTTGATGCGGGTTTTCTCGTACTCCTCCATGGCATAGGACTTGACGTGCCGGTTGCCTTGAAAGGACTGGTTGAGGATGCTGGTCAGGTTGCCCGTCTCCACCTGCATGTTGTGCGACACCTTGCGCAGCCTGCGCCCGAGACGGCTCACGAAATAAGCCGCCACCGGAAAAACGAAAACCGACGCCAGCGACAGTTTCCAGTCCTGATAAAACATCACGCTGACCAGCGCGACGACGGTAAAGGTATTCTTCCCCGCCCCCGTCAGGCTCTCGATAATGGCGGTGCGCATCATCGCGGTGTCGGAAATGAAGCGCGACAACAGCTGGCCGCTCTGCTGGCCGTGGAAAAAGGCCACATCGGCGTAAACCAGATGGGCGAACATGTCGCGGTTGATGTCGCTGACGATCTGCTGCCCCAGCCGGTTCATCATCACCGAATAGCCGTAGGTCGCCAGCCCGCGAATGTTAAAGACGGCAAACACGGCCAGCGCCACCGGCCAGAGCATGGCGGGGTCTTTATCCGTAAAAACTTTGTCGATAATAGGTTCCATAAGTTTTGCCATGGAACCGGTCATCCCCGCCGAAACGAGCATCAGCACCATCGCCAGCACCAGATTGCGCCAGTGCGGCGCAATGTAGGTTTTGGCAAGCCGGTGCACCAGAGGCAGGGAACCCGTCATGCTGTGCGCCTGCGTTGTATTCTGTTGCTTAATCATGGCGATAGTTAATGCTTTCTAAAGGGATACCATACTATATTAAACTGGTGGGGAGTTTAGCCCCTTCTTCAAACCCTGTAAATAATAAACATAACATTTTACGGAGTACAATGTTCGGCAATAAAGACAAGCCCCCCGAAAAACCGGCAGCCCCGCAGGCAGAGGGCGGAACGAAAACCGTTCACATGACCGCCCCGCCGAAAATCGGCCTTGCCCTCGGCAGCGGGCTGGCGCGCGGCTTCGCGCATATCGGCGTGGTGCGCGCCCTGAAACGCCACGGCATCGAGCCGACGGTCGTCACCGGCACCTCGATGGGTGCGCTGATCGGCGGCGCCTATCTGGCCAACAAGCTGGACAGCGTCGAGGA
>JAHFPI010000134.1 GCA_023266795.1 Rhodospirillales bacterium | reverse complement strand
CGTTGCCGTATTTGAGCATGGATTCATCGAAGGGAATGCGCACGAACGGCGGCTTCGACACGCTCCATTTCTGGCCGCTGAACGCGGAAAATTCCTCGAACACGCCATGCATCACCGGCTCGATTGCCGCGAACACATCATCCTGCGTCACAAAAGACATTTCCAAGTCGAGCTGGTAAAACTCGCCGGGGCTGCGGTCGGCGCGGGCATCCTCGTCGCGGAAGCAGGGCGCGATCTGGAAGTAACGGTCGAAGCCCGACATCATCAGCAACTGCTTGAACTGCTGCGGCGCCTGCGGCAGGGCATAAAACTTGCCCGGATGCACGCGGGAAGGCACCAGATAATCGCGCGCACCCTCGGGCGACGAGGCCGTCAGGATCGGCGTCTGGAATTCGCGGAAGCCCTGCTCGATCATCCGGCGGCGCAGGGAGGAAATCACATCGCAGCGCAGCACGATATTGCGGTGGAGCACATCGCGGCGCAGGTCGAGGAAACGGTAGCGCAGGCGCACTTCCTCGCCGTAAGGCTCGTCCGAGTTGACCTGTAGCGGCAGCATGTCGGTCACCGGCGCGGACAGCAGGTCGAACGCCTTGAGCTTCACTTCAACCTGCCCCGTCGGCAGCTTGGTGTTTTGCGTTTCCGGTGTGCGCAGCACCACCTCGCCCGTCACGGAGATAACGTTCTCCAGCTTGAGCTTCTCGAACTGCGGAAACAGCGGGTTATCGGTGTTGATGACCACTTGAGTCAGCCCGTAATGGTCGCGCAGATCGACGAACAACAACCCGCCATGATCGCGCTTGCGGTGTATCCAGCCGGCGATTTTGACGGTCTGTCCCTTGTGCTCGGCACGAAGCTGGTTGCAGGTATGGGTGCGGTACGGATGCATGGCGTCCTCTGTTCATGATAAAGCGCGTTAAAAACGTGATTAGTATTATCATGAAGATTGCAGAAAACCAAATGGTTGAGGGGATTACATAAATAAAGCCTCACTTAAGATCACAGCTCTTTACGCTCACTCCCCTTCCATTACTTTCTGATCTCTAGAAGTGCCATTACCGGCTTTAAATGGATGAGGAATGGATTTACCGGGTTCTTTTACAGCGTTGCGCAAATAGTTAGTGACATTAGTACGCAACTTTTGCGCCCATTCAACCTCTCTGACTTCATATGTGATCACTCGAAGATGTCTCAAGTCGAAAGGTATATCCTGAATATTAGATGAAGTAAAGACAACAGGTTTGTGGGCCGCATGAGCAAGACCGAGTTCATAGAACACATTCGGATTCTTGCCCGACAGATCTGCCAGAAGAACTTTAGACTTGCTAATTTGCTCCCATATTTGCTCAACAACACTTCCCGTCGAGAAAAGCTCGTCTGCCCTGACAGGTTCAAAACCTGCTTCCTTGATGGCAGGAACATATATCTCTTGATAATACAAATCAAACCATTCACCGAATGGCATCATAACGAAACAAGTGTCCAAAAATTTTCGTGTACGTACTGCTTTAGTATTCTTTTCAGATACGTCTTCAAATTTTATCACCTCAGCCGAAGAAGAAGTTTCTTCCGCAGAATCAACGCCTGAAAAAGATTTAAGATATTCCAAGTCACGACGAAAAATATCCGCAAAAGCTTCAACGCGATCGCGGGCAATATTAAATTCCCGCATCAGCGTATTAAGAAAGAATTCATCTTCAGGAATTCTTTTCTGCCCATAGTGAGAATGTACCCGTTTAAACTCATCAACAGTCTCGAAGGCTTCGAATAAAGCCTTAACTCTCTGCTGGGGCGAACTCGGCACTACAATGTCTTGGCCGAGAGGCTTTAAGGAAACCCTTGCTTTGGAGCCTGTACCCTCAACCAGCCCATATAAATTGGCGGATCGCAGAAGATCAGTAAATCTCCAATCTGACGACAAACGGTAACCAACCGCATTAGCAAGCGTATCCGCCGATATAGGATTGCCTGCATTTTTTTCTTCAATGGCTTGCGCTATTCTGATCGAATCCTCAAGTGTATTTTTAGGAAATGTCCATGTCTTTCCTCTTACAGCGCTTTTTTGCGTATCAGATGAATCTTTGCGTTTGCGTGCCATACTTGAGCCTCCATGAAAATGGTTTCTTAAATCTGAGATTTTAAAGAATGCAAAATAGAACAAACCATAAACACTGTCAAGAGAATCCTTGACATCCCCAACAACCTATGATTGAATAAACCATGCACTCGCGGTGGAAGCTGACTTCCATCCCTGTGCCGCAAAAAAGGGCCCAGTTCCGGTTTAACCGCCGACTGGGTCCTTTTTTATTTTTAACGACGGAAGGAGGTTTTCATGCTTTCCGGGCATGAGGTCGTGTGCGCTATAGCAGAATCGAAAATCACCCAGACACGCCATGCCCGCGCAGGCGGGCATCCGGCCTGCGGCGAAGCCGCATTTATAAAGGCGGCCAGACCCCCGCCTGCGCGGGGGTGGTGTAAAGATAATTTTCAATTCCGCGATAATTTTCCGGCCCGTTGCGGACAAATACGGGCAAATGCGGTCAGATACGGGTGGATACAGCCATGAAAAAGGGACCAGAAGACAACCCGTATCCCCACAGCCTGCGGCGCGACAATCCAAACCTGCCGCCCCTCGCCGCAATAATTCTCAGGCTGCTGGAACAGCGCGCGCGCATGACGGTCACGGACTTTGTGCGCGAGTACGCCCTCCGCCATACAACCCGCAGCACCCTCAAGCTTCACTTGCGCCGCCTCGTCAGCACCGGTCTTGCGCGCCGTCACGGGCGCGGCAAGGCCACATGGTATACGCCATGACGCATGAAGCATACGGCGGCGCTTCAGATGGATTCGGGATTTTTTGCCCAGCTTTTCATGACGCGCTGCACGTCGAATTCCTTGAGCGCATCATAGTATTCGAGCGCCAGCGCCAGTTCGCGCTGGTCGACGATTTTATCCTCGGTGCGCACGCCCCGGCTCAGCAGGAAGATCGAGGCGAATTCCGATTTCATCATCCCGGTAGACCGGCAGGCGATTGCAAAGGGCTTGCCGCCGTCTTTTTCGATCATCCTGACGACGACATCCGGCGTAAATCCCAGCTTTTCGCCGAAAAGAGCGACAAAGAACGAAATCTGGCCGCGCCGCAGGGTCTTGATCATCGTTACCGGAGAGATTTCTCCCCTTTCCGCGAACCGTTTGGCCAGAAGCATCATTGCGGGCGTGACCTGCTGCAATCCCTTCGCTTCCTGACTCAATTCCTCAATCAGGCTCTCAAGGGAAGTTTTGATCGACGTCGGCAGTATGCGGAACCGCTTGGAGATTTCATGGCGCAGCACCTGGGAAACGCACACGTAAAGGTCAACCGCCAGATCGCTGTCGATTTCCGGCCGGCGCAACAACGATACCTGCAGTTCTTCCGCTTTCAGGGAAGCCTTGATCAGTTTCCTGATGCTGTTCTTCTCCAGTACGACGCGCTGGTTGTCGATCAGGTTCATGACCGTCGCGCAATCCGCCGTATCGATCAGCCGGCCGGCAATGGCGGGGCTCAGGTGGTCGCGCATGGCGATAGACCGCCAGTGCTCCGTCCCCTTCGACGCGATAATGTAAACCAGATCGACGTCATTCAGGACCGGGCTATGCTGCAAAACGGGACGGGCGACGGATATGGCGTCATTGGCAAGAAAAATGATGATTTCCGGCGGAACGCTGCCCAGAACGGACAACCGTTCCGCCAGCGCCTCGCGCAGATCGATTTCGGCCTGATGAATCAGACTCATCATAATTTCAACGGCAAGATGCCGCTCTGTTTCATTCAGTTCCTTCTGTTCAAAAAACTGCGACACCGCACTTGCCAACCGATAGCGCCCGACGGCTGTCGTATCCTGTGCCAGCTGTAACAAATGCTTTGAATCCAGAACGTCGGCTGCTGTCATTGTTTCTTCTTCTTTATGGTAACTATTCATTATACAACATCCCCCAGTGCCGCTTCCATATATAAAATTTTACAAAAATTATGTTAAAAAAATACTAATTTTTTATATAAGACCTCAAAAATATGTCGAAAACGAATAAAAATACAAAAAAACCTTGCAGTAACAGGTCTTTTCCAGCTATAAATCCGCTAAATCCCAAGCTGTTATAGGCTAATACCTGTAATAAGCGCATATCAAAAAGGGTGGGCTCTCAAAAAGAGCCCGCCCTTTTGCTTAGGAAAAACAAGGTGATAGATAGTGAGCAAGGCCCCCTTAATTAAAAAAATCGAGCGCGCCATCACCCCCACCATCGAGTCGATGGGCTTCGAACTCGTCCGCGTCCTACTGATCGGCAGCGGCAAACCGACCCTGCAGATCATGGCAGAGCGGCCCGATGGCGGCATCACGATTGACGAGTGCGGCAAGCTGAGCCAAGCCGTCTCCGTCGTGCTGGACGTCGAGAATGTTCTGGAGGACGCCTCCTATTACCTCGAAGTCGGCTCGCCGGGCATCGACCGCCCGCTGACGCGCCTGAAGGATTTTGACCGCTACGCCGGTCAGGAAGCGCGGATGGAAATCGAACCCGCCCTTGACGGCCGCAAGCGTTTCAGGGGCTGCCTGAAGGGAACCAAGGGCAATAGTGTCCTGATTGCCACCGAAGAAGGCGAAAAAGAGATTCCGTTCTCTTCCATCGAGAGGGCAAAACTGATCGTCGCAGATGAAATGATACAACCGAAACAACAGAAAAAATCTAACTCGAAAAAGTAGGAAGAAACAATGCAAGAATTACTTCAAGTCGCTGATGCCGTCGCCCGTGAAAAAAACATCGACCGCGAAATCGTTATCGCCGCGATGGAGGAAGCCATCCAGAAAGCCGGTCGCTCCAAATACGGCTATGACCATGACATCCGCGCGCAGATCGACCGCAAAACCGGCGAAATCTCCCTGTTCCGCTACCGTCTGGTGGTCGAGGCCTTCAATCCCGAAACACCGGAGCTGGAAACGCAGCAAATTCTGCTCAAACCGGCAAAAAAAATAAATCCGGAAATAAAGCTGGGCGAATTCATCATCGACAAACTGCCGCAGCTGGATTTCGGCCGCATTGCCGCGCAGACCGCGAAGCAGGTCATCTTCCAGAAAGTGCGCGACGCGGAACGCGAGCGCCAGTATGAAGAATACAAGGATCGTATCGGCGAGATCGTCAGCGGCGTCGTGAAACGCGTCGAATACGGCAATATCACCGTCGATCTGGGCCGTGGCGAGGCTTTCCTCCGCCGCAACGACGCCCTGCCGCGCGAGCACTTCAAAAACGGCGACCGCGTCCGCGCCTACATTTACGACGTGCGTCAGGAACCGCGCGGCCCGC
>JAHFPI010000012.1 GCA_023266795.1 Rhodospirillales bacterium | reverse complement strand
GCGGCAGCAAGGGCAGGGCGATCAGCAGGTCGGTGAGGCGCATCAGCAGCGCGTCGGTTTTTCCGCCGCTATAGCCCGCAACCATGCCGACGGTTGCGCCGATGGCGGCGGCGGCGAGCGCAGCTGTAAGGCCGACGCCGAGCGACACCTGCCCGCCGTAGAGCAGACGGATAAAAATATCGCGCCCCAGCTCGTCTGTGCCGAAGAAGTGCGCCGGCGATGGCGGCAGGAAGCGTCCGGCCAGATCGGCGGTATTGCTTTCAATCGACAGGAGGTGTTCCAGCAGCCCCGCCCCTGCGGCCAGCGCCGCCAGCAGCCCGAGAAGGAAGGCGGGAATGAGAATGCGGCGGTTCATGCTGTTTTGTCCACGCGCGGGTCGAGCAGGGCGTAAGTCACATCGGCCAGAAAATTGCCGAGCATGACAAAAGCGGTCAGCAGCAGGAATCCGGTCAGCGCCAGATTGAAGTCGTTGCCCATGACGGCGTCGAACATCAGCTTGCCCATGCCGGGAAAGGCGAAAATGGTTTCAACCGTCACCGCGCCGCCGAGCAGCGCGCCGAGGTCGAGCATCAGCAACGTCACCACCGGCGGCAGCGCATTTTTAAAAGCATGGTTCCAGATCACGCGGGCGGGGGAGCAGCCCTTGGCGAGCGCGGTTTTGATGTGGTCGGCCTGCAGCGCCCCGATCATGGCGGTGCGCGTATGGCGGATATAAACGGCAAGGCCGCTGACGGTCAGTGTTAGCGTAGGCAGCAGCAGCGATAGCGGATCGGCGAGGGAGGCGCTGGCCGGCAGCCAGCCGAGCCTGACGACGAACAGGCTGATCAGCAGCAGCGCCAGCCAGAAAACCGGCAGCGACATTCCTGACAGGCAGAAAATATTGATGGCTTTATCCGCCCATGACTGCGGCCGCCGCGCCGCATAAACGACCAGCGGGATGGAGATGACCAAAGTCAGCAGCAGCGACAGCCCCATCAGGCAGGCAGTGTTACGCAGGCGCGGCAGCAGCACATCCAGCACCGGCAGCCCGTAAAGGCGGCTGTAGCCCGCATCGCCGCCGAGGACAGCTTGCAGCCAGTGGCCGTATCTTTCCAGCAGCGGCCGGTCGAGGCCGTAAAGCGCTTTGAGCCGGATCGCGTCTTCCGGCGTGATGTGCGGATTGCCCGCCAGCATCAGGTCGACCGGATCCCCCGGCATCAGCCCGATCAGCGTATATACCAGCAGCGACATGACGCCGAGCGTGGCCAGCATCTGCAACAGGCGGTAAAAAATAAAGCGGCTGCTCATGGGGGTTATTCTTTTTTATTCGGGCTTTTCAGGTAGTCCTCGGCGCCCTTACGCAGCAAATCGCGGACTATTTTCCAGTCCTCTTTCGCCATCGGCGCTCCGGGGGACTGGTTCGCCTTGTTAAGGGCGGCGCAGATATAGGCCGGGCTGTTGCGCGCGGGATATTTCTGGTCGAAGTCCATCACCTGCCGGATTGATTTTTTTTCCAGTTCCGGATGTTTCCTCAATAAATTTTTTATCGCGGGCGGCGTGAGTAAATTCACAAGGCCATCGAGGCGTTTATACGCGCCGCCGGCGCCGCAGCGCAGGGCGTCATAGCGCAGCCGGTAGCGCCCCAGCTGCGCCCAGAACAGGGCGTCTTCGGGGCGGTCGAGCTGTAGTTCGCGCTGGGAAATTTCCAGAAACAGGCTGGGTTCCAGCTCGCCGCTTCTGGGTGTTATCAGCGGGATAAGGGCGTCAGTATCGGCGTTCAGCCGGAAGGCCACCCACCTTGTGACGGCGTGGAGGTCGTCGGTGCGGATCGATTTGTCGATCAGCGCGGTCAGGACGTTGATATCCTGGCTGCGGGCGATGGTCTTTTGGGCGACCACGATAGCGGCGTTGAGGCCGATCAGGATGTAGCAAAGGAACAGCGCGACGATCAATGTTTTAAAAATGAACCTGAGATATTTGAACATCCAGCCGGACTTGAATTTTTCCATTGTCATTTTGCAAGGCTCCAGTTTTCAATCCACAGGGTCGTCGGGTGCATGTGGCCTGTCGGCGTCAGGCCGGCGAGCCAGCGCGGGATAAAATAGGCCTCGACGCGGTAATAGAGCGGCAGCGCCGGCAGGTCGTCGGCGTATATTTTTTGCAGGTCGTCCCAGAGCCGCTGGTTGGCTTTAGGCGCGCAGACAACTTCCAGGTCATCGATGATTTTATCGACTTTCGGGTTGGCGTAGCCCGCGTAGTTCTGGCCGGCATAGCTGTTGGCGGCGGCGGGGATCATCGTCGAGCGCAGCGTGGTTTTCGGGATGTTGCGCGGCGTGCTCATCCACGCGTACATGACGCCGCCGGTGAATTTCCGCGTCCGCATCGTATCGCCGAACAGCACGCGGGCGGGCTGGTTGTCGATTTTCACGTCGATGCCGAGTTTTTTCCAGTCGGATTGTATCGCCTGCTCGATGACCTCGCGGCTTTTATTGCCGGCGGTGGTGGAGAGGGTGAAGCGCAGCGGCTCGTTACCGCCGTTGACGCGCACGCCGTCCTTGTTTTTTTTCCATCCGGCGTCATCCAGCAACTTTCCGGCGGCGGCGGGATCATAAGGGTAACGCCGGACGTCCTTGTTATAAACGGTATCCAGCGGATTGACGTCGGTTGCGGCGACGGGCTGCTTGCCGCTGAAAAGAGTCTGGTTGATGCTTTCCCGGTTCATGCCGTACATCAGCGCGCGGCGGACGCGCAGGTCGTGAAAGGCGGGCTGGTCGAGATTGAGGTCGATGTGTTCGTAAGTCAGCCCCGGCTTGTAAATAACCTGATAGGCGCCCGGCTTCAGGTGTTTTTCAAAGGCGATGGCCTGATCGAGCGCCAGCCCCATTTCCCCCGCGATATAGTCGATGTCGCCGGAGAGCAGGTTGGCGCTGAGCGCCGCGCTGTTTTCAATCGTCCTGACGGTAATGGACTCAAAGGCGGGAGCGGCGCCGTACCATGCGGGATTTCTGTCGAGCGTGATGGCAGCGCCCGGATCAACCCTGTTTATTTTGTAAGGCCCCCAGTAAAGGCCGGGATTGCCCGGGTCGGTGTTATAAAGCGTGCGGTTCATGTAGGAAGCGGGGTCTTTCTCGAAAATCTTCCGCTCCAGATGTTCGGGCAGGGCATAAAAATCATTGATGGCGGCAAAGTCGCACTGCTCTTTGGAAAAATGAATGGTGAAAGTCTTGTCGTCCGCAGCGGTGATGCTCGCAATATCCTTGGCATAAAAATCCGCATTACCGACGCCGGACAGCGGGTTTTTCCCGACTTCCCACGCGAAAATAATGTCTTTGGCCGTGACCGGCACGCCGTCGCCCCATGTGGCTTTGGGCTGGATGGTATAGGTCGCGGCGATGCCGTGCCGTCCGTCGGGCAGCGTTTCCTTCTTCGCCCGGCCATTGGCAAAGGAGGGCAGTTCCGTGCAGAGCATACAGACCGGTTTCCAGCGGGCATCATGGGCGGTGACGGGGCGGAGGCTCATGCCCAGCACGTAGCTTTTGGCGGCCATATCGTCAAACATCGGGTGGAGGGTGGAGGGAAACTGGGAAATGCCGATTCGCAGCTGCGTCCGGTCCGCCGCCGCCGCCGGAAAACTGCCGGAAAACAAGAAAACCAGCGTGGCCAAAACAAAAACTTTTGCCATTTGGGCGCAGGTGGAGTTGAATAGGGACATGTTATCGTTTCTCTTGCAGCAAGGATAAAAACCACATGGCTGTAGTTTACATTGTTACGGTGTTTTTGGTGACAGCTTTGTTGCTGTCAATTCCCCTTTTCCCATTCTGGAAAGTTTCGGAAAGGCTGAAAACGCATCATCCGGATATCTGGAACAGCAAAGGGCCGTTCGGCATTTTAAGCCTGCTAGCAGCGCCGGCGCTGCTGGGAAGTTTTTTCGAGGTGCTGGAACAGGTGGAAAAAGATGCGGCGATGAAAAAGAACGACCCCGAGCTGGTGAAGTGGTGCGTCATGGCGCGGGAAGTCCTGCGGATGCTGCCGCGCTCGTTTCCGGCGCAGATCGGCTATTTTATCATCTTTCTTTATTTCACGGGTTTTTTCACTTCGGTTATCCTGACCCCGTTCAAACACTAAACATAGAGTCCGGCACATGCAGCGGCGCAGCGGCGGCAACATCCTGATCGAGAGCCTGCGCGTCCACGGGGTCAGGAAGATATTCTGCGTGCCGGGAGAAAGTTATCTGGATGCGCTGGACGCCTTGTCGGACGCCGATGATGTGCGGGTGGTCACCTGCCGTCAGGAAGGCGGCGCGGCGTTTATGGCGGAGGCCTATGCCAAGCTGACGGGTCACCCCGGTGTTTGTTTTGTGAGTCGCGGGCCGGGTGCCTGCAATGCCGCGATCGGCGTGCATACGGCGATGCAGGATTCGACGCCGCTGATTTTGCTGATCGGACAGGTGCCGCTGGGGCGGATGGGGCGCGAGGCGTTTCAGGAAATCGATTACCGCCGGATGTTCCAGCCGCCGGTCGCCAAATGGGTGACGCAGATCGAGAAGGCGGACGATATTCCACGGATCATGGAGCAGGCTTTCGAAATTGCGGCGGAAGGCCGCCCGGGGCCGGTGGTGATTTCCCTGCCGGAGGATATGCTGCGCGACATGTCGGAGGCGGAGATGGTATATCCGAAAACGCCCGCGCATTTTTCCCCGCGCCAGCACGACATCGCCGCGTTGAAGGAAATTTTGCAGGGGGCGAAAAAACCGCTGGTGATCGCCGGCGGCGGCAGTTGGAGCGACGCAGCCATCCGGCAGTTCGGGAATTTCTGCGAACGCGCGCGCCTGCCGGTGGCGACGGGCTTCCGCCGTCAGGATGCCTTTAATAACGACCATGACTGTTATGTCGGCGTACTGGGCTCCGTGTCCGACAGCCGTCTGCTGGCGCATGTTGAGGAAGCGGATGTGATTCTCGCGGTCGGCACGCGTCTCGGCGAGATCGTCACGCAGGGCTATTCGATCATCGCCCCGCAGCAGACGCTGATCCATGTTTATCCGGAAGCGTCAGAGCTGAACCGGGTCTATCGGGCGGCGCTGGCGATCCATGCGACGGTGTGTGCATTCGCCCAGGCCGTTGACGGCCTCGAAATTGAAGGCAGCGCATGGGCGGGCTGGACGGAGCAGCTGCGCGGCGAATATGCCGACTGGACGACCGTCCGCAGCCGCGACAAATTTGCGCTCGATCTCGACGGCGTGATGGAAGACCTGCGCGAAGCCCTGCCGGCGGACGCCATCATCACCACCGATGCGGGGAATTTTGCCGGCTGGGGGCAGCGGTTTCTTTCCTACAACCGCCCGATGCGCCTGCTGGGCCCGGCTTCCGGCGCGATGGGCTACGGCGTGCCGGCGGCGGTCGCGGCCAGCATTACCTATCCGGAGCGCACGGTCGTCGGTTTCGCGGGCGACGGCGGCTTCATGATGACGGGGCAGGAACTGGCCACGGCGATGCATATGAAAGCCACGCCCATCCTGCTGGTATTCAACAACAACATGTACGGCACCATCCGCATGCATCAGGAAAAACACTATCCGGGCCGCGTCTCGGCCACCGACCTGACCAACCCCGATTTCGCCGCGCTCGCCAGCAGCTACGGGGCGGAAGGGATGACGGTAAGCAAGACGGCGGAATTTCTTCCCGCCTTCAAAAAAGCGTTACAGTCCAAAAAACTGACGCTGATCGACCTGAAAATGGACCCGCAGCAAATCAGCACGGAAAAGACGCTGGCGGAGATTGGGGCTAATCCCACCTCTGTCACGCCCGCGCAGGCGGGGGCCCATCCTCACGATGGCGCTTATGGATTCCCGCCTTCGCGGGAATGACACGGCGGCAGGCGTCAATCATCCTCCGCCACGATATAAATCGGGCGGTCTTTGACTTCGTTGAAGATGCGTCCGATGTATTCGCCGATGACGCCGAGGCTGATGAGCTGGATGCCGCCCATGAACAGCACGCCGCACATCAATGACGCGAAGCCCGGCGTATCGATGCCGAAAACCAGCGTGCTCACCACCAGATAAATCATGTAAACCAGCGCACCGGTCGAGATCAATACGCCGAACAGCGACCAGACGCGCAGCGGCACGGTGCTAAAGGCGGTAAGGCCGTTGATCGCGAGCATGAAAAGGTTTTTGAACGACCAGCTGCTCTGCCCGCTAGTGCGCTCCGCCGCGTCAAAATAAACAAAACCCGATTTGAACCCGACCCAGGTCATCAGCCCCTTCATGAAGCGGTTGCGCTCCGGCAGCAGGTTGATGGCGGCCACGACTTTTTTGTCCAGCAGGCGGAAATCGCCCGCGCCTTCCGGCAGGTCGAGGTCGGTGATGGTGCGGAACACCCAGTAGAACATTTTGGTGTAAACGCGCCTGAGCCAGCCGTCGCCGTCGCGGTTGCGGCGCAGGGCGTAGACCATCTGGTCGCCCTGTTTCCATTTTTCCAGCATCTCGAGAATCACTTCCGGCGGGTGCTGCAGGTCGCTGTCGAGCATCACCACGGCGTCGCCCTTCGCCCGGTGCAGGCCGCAGGTCAGCGCCGCCTCCTTGCCGAAGTTGCGCGCAAACCGGATGATATGTAAATTTTTGTACTGCGGCTTTAACGAACACAGCACTTCATAAGTATTGTCGGGGCTGCCGTCGTCGATGGCGAGGATTTCCTGCGTGCCCGGAATCTGCTCCAGCACTTTTTGCAGCGCCGCCAGCATAACAGGCAGGTTGGTGGCTTCGCGATAACAGGGTAGAATGACCGACAGATGCATGGGCTAAGCTCTTGTGAATTCAGCTGCAACTCTATATGACGGGACCTATGAAATCAACCACCATCCCCAAGCCCGCGATTATTTTATGCGCCGACGATTTCGGTCTCAGCGCGGGCGTCAACAGGGCCATCCTTGACCTCGTCGGCCAGAAGCGCCTGTCGGCGGTCAGCTGCATGAGCCTTGCCCCCGCCTGGGCGGAGGGAGCGGAGGAACTGAAGCTGTTCCGCGAGCAGATCAATGCGGGCCTGCACCTGACCCTCACCTACCTGCCGCCGCTGACCAAAGAAATGGGCGACCGCCACCCCCCCGGCGGAAAATTCGTCCTCAAAAGCTGGCTGCGGCTGCTGGATAAAAACATCATTGAAAAAGAGCTACGCGCGCAGTTCGAAAAATTCATCGCCGTCTGGGGCGCACCGCCGGACTTTATCGACGGGCACCAGCATGTCCATGTCCTGCCCGTCGTCCGCGACATCGTCCTCCGCCTGCGCAATGAATATGCGCCGAAGGCGTGGATGCGCAACGTCGTCGATTTTACCGCGCTGGACGACAGCTGGAAGTGCGGCCTTCTCGCCGTGCTGGGCTGGCGCTGGCTGCAAATCCTGAAAAAAAATAATATCCCGCACAACAAATTTATGCGCGGCGCCTATGATTATCATGCGGAGCCCGTGGATTATGCGGTGATGATGACGGCGTGGTGTTCCGCCGGCTCCTCCGCGCTGGTTTACTGCCACCCCGGATTCCCCGACGCCGGCCTCGCCAGATACGATTCCGTGCTGGAGCCGCGCCGCAGGGAGTATAACTTTTTCAACAGCAGCGCCTTTGGCGAATGGCTGGAACACAAGATAACCCTTGTGGGGCAGCCATGAATCTTTCCCTGCAGATCAAACGCTTTCTTGTCACCGGCCTCATTAATACCGTCTTTGGCTATCTGGTCTATGCTTTCGGCGTGGTGATCCTGAACCTGTCGTATTTCTGGGCGACGGTTTTGTCCTACGTTATCGGCGTGACGTTCAGCTACGTCATGTTCCGCGCCTTTGTGTTTACCGAAGGCGACCGGAGCTGGAACAGTTTTAAACGTTTTATTCCCACCTATGTCGTGCTGTTTGTCATCAACATCATCGCCCTGCATTTTCTGGTCGATCTGCTGAGCTGGAACAAGCTGGTCGCGCAGGCGGTTGTCGTGCCGGGCTGCGCCGCGCTGTCGTTCGTCATCAACCGGATTTTTGTTTTCAAATGAGCAATCAGCGGCGAAACATTTTTGTGCTGTGCGCGCTGCTGGTGACCCGGCTGATCGGCATGGCCGTCATTCCCCTCAACGAAACCACCGAGGCGCGTTACGGCGAGATCGCCCGCAAAATGCTGGAAACCGGCAACTGGGTGACGCTGCTGCACGACTACAATATTCCGTTTCTGGCGAAACCGCCGCTGTCCACCTGGCTCTCGGCGGCGTCAATGGGGATTTTCGGGGTGAATGAACTGGCGGTGCGGCTGCCGTCGCTGCTGATCTCCATCGGCGTGCTGTTGCTTATCGGGTATACGGCCCATATTCGCAGCGGCAAAGAAGCCGCCATGACGGCGATCCTTGTACTGGCGAGCAGCTTCGGATTTTTCGCCGCCGCCGGAACGGTGATGACCGATCCGGCGCTGCTGTTCTGCACGACGCTGATTCTGGTGGCGTTCTGGCAGGCACTGCAACGGGAAGAAAAATACTGGGGCTATTTATTTTTTATTGGCTGCGGTCTGGGCCTGCTGGCCAAGGGGCCGGTCGCGTTGGTGCTGACGGGTCTGTCGGTTTTCTTCTGGGTGCTGATCCGCAAACAATGGAAGCCGCTGTGGCGGAAACTGCCGTGGATCAGCGGCTGCGGTCTGGTGCTGGCGATTGCGCTGCCGTGGTACCTGCTGGCGGAGCTGCGCACGCCGGGCTTTTTGCAGTATTTCATCGTCGGTGAAAATATCAGCCGCTTCCTCGATCCGCACTGGAAAGGCGACCGCTACGGCTTCGCCCATGCCTATCCTTACGGCATGATCTGGCTGTTCGTGCTGGGCGGGTTGTTCCCGTGGTGTTTGGTTGCGCTGCGCTGGGTGCGGCAGCGGCTGGCGGATACGGATGGCTGGCTGCTGTATGTTATCCTGTGGTCTGTCACGAGTCCGCTGTTCTTCACCTTTGCGGCGAATATCATCTGGCCCTACTGCCTGATTATGATTCCGGGGTTTGCCCTGCTGTTTACTGAACTCTGGATGCGCACCGGCAAGCCGGACAGCAGAATATTTCCTGCTATTGCGGCTTTCACGGCGCTGGCTGGCGCGGTGGCGGTGATAGCCTTTTCGGCATTTCCGGCAATGGTCGGTCAGGACCAGAAAGATGTTATCGCCGCATGGAAAAATACCGCCCCTGCCGCCGACAGCAAACTGCTTTTCTGGAGCAACCGCATGGAATTTTCTGCGGCTTTCTATTCGGGCGGGCGCGCCAGAAAAACGGAAGATCCGGCGGAGGTGCAGGCGTTGCTGCATAACAACACGCGCGACTGTATTATCGCTTACGACAACAACGAGAAGGAATTGCCGCCGGATGTGCGAATCGCTTTCAAAGAGGCGGGGCGCTTCACCAACAAACGCGGGCTTAGGATTCTGTCCTGCGAGCCCTGAGGCTGGCGGATTTCAGTTGGCCGCAGGCGGCGAGAATGTCGCGCCCGCGCGGGCGGCGCACCGGCGCGTCGTAACCGGCTTTTTCCAGTATCCGCGCAAAGGCATTGATGCGCTCTTCCGCCGAACATTCAAAGCCGCTGCCCGGCCAGATGTTGAACGGGATTATGTTTATTTTGCAGGGAATGCCGGATAAAATTTTTGTCAGTTGTCTCGCGTCGTCGTCCGTATCGTTTACGTCTTTCAGCATCACATACTCGAAAGTGATGCGCCGGATATCGCTGACGCCGGGATAGGTGCGGCAGGCTTCCAGCAGTTCGGTCAGCGGGTATTTATTGTTGATCGGCATGAGCTTCGAGCGCAGGACGTCATTGGCGGCATGCAGCGACACCGCGAGGTTCACGCCCAACTCTGCGCCGCACTGGCGGATCTGCGGCACGACGCCGGAAGTGGACAGCGTGATGCGCCGTTTGCCGATCGCCAGCCCGTCGGCGTCCATGCAGATTTTCAGCGCCTGCGCGACATTGTCGTAGTTATACAGCGGCTCGCCCATGCCCATCATCACGATGTTTGTCAGGTCGCGACCCCCGTCCTGATTTATAAAGTTGGATTGTTTCTCGCCCGTTTGCGGCCATTCGCCCAGCACGTCGCGGGCGTGCATAATCTGCTGCAGGATTTCGTGCGCGCCGAGGTTGCGCACCAGCGGCTGCGTGCCGGTATGGCAGAATTTGCAGGTCAGTGTGCAGCCCACCTGCGACGAAATGCAGAGCGTGCCGCGTTTCGCTTCGGGAATGAAAACCGTTTCCACCTGCTGGCCGTCCGACATCGCCAGCAGCCATTTGATGGTGCCGTCATCGGAGCGCTGTTCGGCCACGACCTTCGGGCGTTCGATGGAATATTTTTCCATCAGCAGCGCGCGCATGTCCTTGGGCAGATTGGCCATGCTGTCAAAATCCCGCACCCCGCGCTGGTAAATCCAGTGCCATACCTGCTTGCTGCGGAAAGCGGGCAATCCGTGCACCGCCAGCGCCGCCTGCATTTCCGGCAGATTCGGGCCGATCAGCGGAATCCGTCCCGCCGCATCGGTCGGTGGGGCGGAAAATCGGCTGGCATGGGAGGAGACACTCATTGTTCAGTCCATCACTTGTTGATTATCTGTTGACCCAGATTGGGATATTTTTTGAGATATGCTTTTTTTTCTGTCTCTACAATCAGGTGTTTTTGCTTGAGAACCAATCCTTTATTTTCTTTTTCCATTGCCCACTCCGCCTTCAGGCTTTGAATTTTCTTCCGTGTGGCGGCCGATTCTGCTGCATCCGGGGAATTTTTTCCTTCCGCCAGTATCAGCGCGTATTCCACCAGCCCCGGCGCACCGGATTCAGCCGTTGCAGGCGTTGTCGGAGAAGCTCCCCGCAGCGCCCATGCCGGATATTTCAGGAGCAGCCTTGCCTGATGTTCCGGCGTGTCGGGGTTTGGTTTAACTGCCGTCATCTGCCTGTCGGCCACGTCCCTGTCGTAAGCCGCCGTCGTGATTATTTTCTCTCCGTCGCTGGCGATCTGGCAGACGCCGAAATCAAAGCACCCGATCAGCTTTTCAGCGAAATCGGCGGGAGGGTCGGGGACAAGCCTTGGCCTGAAAAAAGCGTTCTTCCAGTCTTCCGTCACCGGGCCGTCGACGAAGACGATGTTGTATTCGGTTTTCTGCGGCCCGGCGATGATCGTCCAGCTTTCCACGGATTTTCCCTCCATCCAGGGGCCGTATATGCTGTCGTAGGAGGTCTGGTAAAGTTTATCGGTTCTGGGGTCGGGGAAGGCTTCAGGCGGCGCGCCATAACCGGCCATTGAACCCTGCTTCGCGACTTGCAGCTTCGTATCCCTGAAAACCTCTTTGAGGAATTTTTTATTTTTATCCGTATCCCCCCGGCTCTGGAGGAACATGTCGACATCCCGCACTTCGGCGCCGTTGAAGGTGTCGCGCAAGGCGCCGCCGGCGATCACGGCCTCATGCGCGCCCTGATTTTGCAGCGCCTGCAGGACACGCAGCCATTCATCCGGAATCATTTCGATGCGATGGTTTGCAAAAGGGTCAACCGGTTTTTCCGCCGCCGCCGTCGCAACAGCCGGATCCACCCGCAAGCCGCATTGGCGCAGCAGGGTGATTTGCTGCGGTGTTAATTCTGCAGCGGCTTCATCGGCGACGGCCGCGCCCCGGGTGATCAGCAGGCGCATCATGGGGCTGTCTTCGTTGAGCAGCGCCGTTTTTAAATGCCCCCAGCCCAGCGGCAGGTTTCTTTTTTCCCAAAACGTCTGGTCAAAAATATCACGGACTTTCTGGATGTTGCCGCTCGCAACCGCGTCGGAAAGCGTATCCGCCAGCAGTGATTCAACGGCGGCCTTTTCCGCCGCTTCTGCCGCCGCCCGGGCTTTTTCCGCCGCCAGTTGTTTCTGGCGCTTCGGCGCGTC
This sequence comes from Rhodospirillales bacterium, assembly GCA_023266795.1. Lineage (GTDB taxonomy): Bacteria > Pseudomonadota > Alphaproteobacteria > Micavibrionales > UBA2020 > PALSA-926. The sequence continues at coordinate 6,964 of JAHFPI010000012.1, read as the reverse complement.
TTTCAGCAGTTGAACAATTGCTGGATAGCCGCCATGTCGAGCCATGCCGAGCGGTGTTGTGATTTTGTTGCTGGACATATTGATGTCCGCACCGTTGTCAATCAGCAGCCTCACTATATTTTCACAGCCGTTCATCGCTGCGAGAGTCAGTGCCGTAAGGCCGATGCTGTTCATTTTATTGAGGTCCGCGCCCTGCGCAATCAAATCCCGCACGGCCTGCACGTTGCCGCGCGATGCCGCCCAGTGCAGCGCGGTGTAGCCGTATGCGTCGCGTTCATTGATATCCCCCGTCGCCGCGAGCGTCACTCTTTCCGCAACGGGCTGGTTCAGGAGCTTGGAAGCTTCTTCCAGCATCTGCGCGACCTTGGCATGGCCGGCCTTTTGCGCGCAGCTTTGTGCAGTGTTGCCGGCATCGTCCTTTATGTCCGGATTGGCGCCGTAATCAAGCAGCCAGCGGACGACGTCTGTATATCCCCGCGCCGCCGCCGTGTGCAGCGCTGTCTTGCCATCGAGGGGAGATGTTTCATCAATACTGATCCCCTCCTTTATGAGATTTTCAAGGGCCGGAGCATCGTTGCTCATCGCGGCATGCGCCACCGCTTCGGTTGCTTCAAGACCATCGATATATTTCAGGTAGCGTTGCGGCATGCGGGGTTGAACCTTGTTCCAGCTTCTGTAAAACGCACAAACATAGCATTGTTCGTCATTATGTCAACATATATTCTATATTCTGTTGATTTTTCAAGCTGATACACTTAAAAACACTCCATGAACCCGATCATTCTGATTCCCGCCCGCATGGCTTCGACCCGTCTGCCCGACAAGCCGCTGGCTGATCTTCATGGCAGGCCGATGATTGTGCATGTGATGGAACGGGCGCAGGAGTCGAAGCTGGGACGGGTGGTGGTGGCCTGCGCGGAAGCCGCCATCAAGACCGCCGTGGAAAAAGCCGGCGGCGAGGCGGTGCTGACCGATCCGGCGCTGCCTTCCGGCTCCGACCGTATTCTGGCCGCGCTGAAAATCATCGACCCTGCTGGAAAATACGATGCGGTGATCAACGTGCAGGGCGACCTGCCGACGCTCGATCCGCTGCTCATCAAGACCGCGTTTGACCTGCTGAAAAACCCGGCCACCGACATCGGCACGCTCGCCGCCGTCATCAGCAAAGAAGCTGAAAAAACCAATCCGAACGTGGTGAAAGCGGTTGCGGAGATCGATTTTTCCAAAAACCAAAAAACCGGCCGCGCTTTATATTTCACCCGTACGACCACACCTTCCGGCGACGGGCCGCTGCTGCACCATATCGGGCTTTATACCTATAAACGCGCCGCGCTGGAAAAATTCGTCGCCGCCCCGCCCGCCGCGCTGGAAAAAAGGGAACGGCTGGAGCAATTGCGTGCGCTGGCGCTCGGTATGCGGATAGATGTGGCGGTCGTCGATACCGTGCCGCTCGGCGTCGATACGCCGGAAGATCTGGAAACGGCCAGAAGAATGCTAAAAAGATAGTACCGGCGTATTTTTTCATAAACTGTTTAGCCAAGTTTCCCGTGACCGGTCTGACTCTGCGTGCTAGGGTCTTAACAAGTTAACCTGTTTTCAGGGGGAGCCTTCAGAATGGCCACATATGCCCACCTTGCCGCCAAGCTTCTGCGCGATGCCGCAACTTTTTTCAGGAATGTCGGCGCCCAGAACCAGCCCCTGAAAGAGCAGATGGACGATAACGCCTCTGTTTATGAACAGGTCGCCGATCTGGTGGAAAACGACCCGACGGGCATTCTCGATCTGGGCGACGAAGGCGAAGCGCCGAAGAAATAAACTTTAATGTTCTTTTATCGATGTCGTTTGCTCTTTCCTTGAGAAAAGGGCGGCGGAGGGCTATAATCCTCAGAGGGTGGTTCTGCAGCAGGGGATGGGGTGTCGATGGCATTTTTTTCACGTACGTCAGCGCGTAAATTCAAGGTTAAACGGGCTTCTTATCCGCCGCTGCTGCCGGCATCCATGCAAAGCTTCATCGCCAACCGCCTGACGGATACGGCCGGCATCGGGTTCGCAACGCTGGGAATTTGCCTGGCGCTGATGCTGTTTACTTTTAATGTGCAGGACCCGTCCTTCAACACGGTGTCTTCCGGCATAAAAATCCACAATCTCTTCGGCAGTTTCGGCGCGTATACGGCTGACATGCTTTTACAGACACTGGGCCTTGCCGCCTATTTTTTCGCAGCCGCCTTCATGGCCTGGGGCTACCGCATCCTCACCCGCAAACCGCTCGATCATCTCGGCGGCAAAATAGCGCTGCTGGTTGTGGCCGTCCTGACGGGCGCGATTACGCTCGCACGGATCCCTTCGTTTGAATCGTGGGGCATCGGCTCCTATCTCGGCGGCAGCGCCGGCGCGCTGATCTTCACCACGATCGGCAACCACCTGCAGGGCTGGCTCGGCACGACGGCTTTCATCTTTGTGACGGTTTCCGCCGCCATTGTTTTCAGCGCCACCTATATGCTCTCGCTCGGCATCAGTTTCAGCGAATGGGCGGCGGGTCTGACGCGCGCGCGTGACGCCGCCGCCGCCATCGGCGCGGGCGTGACGGGCGCGGTGGCGCGTTTCAGCGAATGGCACAGCTGGTACACGTCGGATGCGGCCAACAACCCGCGCAAGCTCCGCGTAAAGCTTCATGAAGACGCCGCGCCGGAACCCGAGACAACGGAAGAAAAAGAGGTTTCCACGCTGGCCGCGCCCCGGCGCAAACCGGTTGTGGCGCTGCGTCCGGAAAAATCCAAACCCGCCGCCAAGGAAGACCGGCAGAAAAAACTCAACCTCAGGACGTCGAACGAGGAATGGCAGCTGCCGTCGCTGGATATTCTCGAAGACCGCGTCAACAACACCGGCTCCAAGCTGGACGAGGCCGCATTGCAGAAAAATGCAGAGATGCTGCAATCCACGCTCCACGATTTTGGCGTCGAGGGCGATATCCTGAAAGTCAGCCCCGGCCCGATCGTCACGCTGTACGAGATGGAGCCGGCCCCCGGCACCAAAACCTCCCGCGTGATCGGCCTGTCCGATGACATCGCCCGCTCAATGAGCGCCGTGTCCGTCCGCGTCGCCGTCGTCCCCGGCAAGAACGCCATCGGCATAGAACTGCCCAACGCGAAACGCGAGATGGTTTTCCTCAAGGAAATGCTGGCCACCAAGGACTACGAGAAAACAGCCTGCCGCCTGCCGCTGGTGCTGGGCAAGAATATCGCCGGCGACACGGTGATCGCCGATCTGACGCGGATGCCGCACCTGCTGGTCGCGGGCACGACCGGCTCGGGGAAGTCTGTCGCCATCAACACCATGATTTTATCCCTGCTCTATAAGCTGTCGCCCGCGCAATGCCGTTTTATCATGATCGATCCGAAGATGCTGGAACTGTCCGTCTACGACGACATTCCTCACCTGCTGACGCCTGTCGTGACGGAGGCGCACCGCGCCATTACCGCGCTCAAGTGGGCCGTGCGCGAGATGGAGGACCGTTACCGCGCCATGTCGAAGCTCGGCGTGCGTAACATTGACGGCTTCAACACGCGCATCCGCGAGGCCTGCGCCAAGGGCGAAGTGCTGATGCACAAGATCCAGACCGGTTTTGATTCCGATACCGGCAAGCCGATTTACGAGGAACAGCCGATCTCGCAGGTCGAGCTGCCCTTTATCGTCATTATCGTCGATGAATTCGCCGATCTGATGCTGGTCGCGGGCAAGGAAGTGGAGAATGCCATCCAGCGCCTCGCGCAAATGGCGCGGGCGGCAGGCATACATTTAATCATGGCGACGCAGCGTCCTTCCGTCGACGTCATCACCGGTGTCATCAAGGCGAATTTTCCGACACGGATCAGCTTTCAGGTCACCAGCAAGATCGACAGCCGCACCATTCTGGGCGAGGGCGGCGCCGAGCAGCTGCTGGGGCGCGGCGATATGCTGTATATGGCGGCGGGCGGGCGCGTCACACGCGTGCATGGCCCGCTGGTCGACGACAACGAAGTGGAAAAAATCGTCAAGTATCTGCGGGCGCAGGGCGTTCCGGATTATATCGACGGCGTCACTGAAGACGAAGAGGAAGCGGCGGGCGGGGCAGCGGGCGAGAGCGGCGGCGCTTCCGACGACCTTTATGATCAGGCCGTGCAGATCGTGCTGCGGGAGCGCAAGGCCTCGACCAGTTTTATCCAGCGCCATCTGCAGATCGGCTATAACCGCGCCGCCAACATCATCGACCGCATGGAAAAAGAAGGCCTCATCAGCGCGGCCAACCATGTCGGCAAACGCGAAATCTTATCGGAAAATTACGGGACGTAAAACACATGAAACGCATTGTTACAGGACTCTCCGCCGCCGCTGCCATTATCACCCTTGCGCTGCCGGCGCACGCCGCGCAGAAGCCGGTGGATTTCCGCCGCACGGTTTTTGTGCCGGTCGCGCAGAAAATGCTCACGCTGGAAGCGCCGAAGAGCATGTGTTTTCTGGATCAGGCGACCTATGCCGAGGATATGCTTTTTCAGGCCTTCGCCGGCGAGGTCCGGCAGAAGAGCGGCCAGTTTTTGCTGGCGGTTTTTATGGACTGCAACGACCTTGCTAATTCCACGGGCTGGGACAGCCCTGACGGCACCCTGCCCAATGTCGGCCTGGTGACCTGGATGAATCCCGCCATAGGCGAAACCACGCCGCTGAACCGGCAGGATTATCTGGATATGCGCGAGGCTTCCTTCCTGCAATACGCAGCGAACAGCGCCGACGGCCTTGTTCCGGATAAAACGGTGCACCGGAGCGAAAACAGCGTTTCTCTCGGCATGACCGGCACGGTCGGCAGCCAGACTCCCCAGATCAAGAGCACCGCCATGATTTCCACCACCGCGTTGCGGCACATTCCCATCGAGGTCACCCTCCGTTATACCGGCACCGCACCGCCCGCCCTTGACAAAGTCTACCCATTGATGGACAAGTTCATGGCACAGCAGATTGCCCTGAACAAATAACCTTGGGAACGTCCATGCGCTTTATTTTCGCCACGCTTGTTTTTCTGAGCCTGTTTTCGCCTGCGGCTTTCGCGGCGGAAAATCCGGCGCCTTTGCCGGAGGCGGGCGTTATCGAAGCATACCTTAACGGCATCACGACTCTCCGGGCGCATTTCATCCAGACCGACAATGGCGGCAGGCAGGTCGGCGGCACTTTCCTGCTGAAGCGGCCGGGCAGGATGCGGTTCGATTATGCGCCGCCGGTGGCGGACTTTATCGTCGCGGACGGCATATTCGTCTATTACTACGACGGGCAGATGAAGCAGCAGAGCAACATGCTCATCAGCAAATCCCTGGCCAATTTTTTCCTGCGCCCGAACCTGCAGTTGTCGGGGGATATCGGCGTGTCGGGTATCCGCAGGGCGGAGGGTTTTTTGCAGGTGACGCTGGTCCAGTCCGGCGATCCGTCGGCGGGCTCCCTGACCCTGCTGTTCGACGAACATCCGCTGCAGCTCAAAAAGTGGCGTATTGTCGATGCACAGGGGTTAACCACTGAAGTGGCGCTGTCGGACGCTGAAACGGGAATCACCCTCGATAGTAAGCTGTTTCATTACTACGACCCCACCCGTAAAAACAGCCAGTACAATTAAAACTTACAGCTTTATCAATAAGATAGATGAAATCAGTTCTGTTTCCGGAAAGTGATTTCCTTGATATTTTCCAAAAAAATTGCTATACTTGAGCATAATTATTCAGGAGGCTCATTATGGCCCGGAACGGACAGAGTTCGGCTTTTCTCCCGCCATCGGACGGTGCCGGGGTCGTTGACGCAGAAGAAATGGTCGGCCTGAGCGGTATTGGCCCCCTCACATCCGCCCCCGATCCCGAGGCCGGAGAAGATACCCCGCTGTCAGTGCCCATTCCCTCTGCCTCCAAGAAAAAGAAGACGCGGCTGCATGAGGTGATTGACGAATTTTGGAAGAATATCAATCCGGAATATCTCGAGATTATGAAGGAACTGGCGTTCCGCGAACTCATACAATATGCCGATCCCGACTCCGCCAAAATGACCAAAAACGGTTTTGAGCTAAAACTGCACACCGGCAGCACGATGCGTTTTGACGTTGTTCAGCAGAAAAGCGGCGCTGTCCGCGAGACGATTACCGGCAGCAAGGAAAATTTCCAGCAGCAGGATGCCGATGCCATGGTCGCACTGGCGCGGTTGCGCGGCATGAACAGCGTGAGCCTCCACGGCAGCGCGGAGCAAAAGGAAATGATCTGGCTGGCCGTGCAGCAGCGGAACCTGTTTGAAAAAGCGAATTTTGAACGCCGCCAGCAGAACGGGGAGATTCCCGAGACGCAGGAGGACGGCACGCCTATTGTGTTTACGCCGCTCGTCGTCGATAACTATGCGCCGGCGCCGGATTCAAAGGCTGTCCTGCAGATGCAGCAACTGGAGGCCGAAATCAAAGCCGCCATCGCCGCCCAGACTCATAAAGAGGTTCTGCCGGAAGAGCAACCAGCGCCGCCGATGGAGGCTGTCGTACCGTTGGCCGAAGAGGCAAAAGAGAAGCCGCTTCCTGTCAGTGAAGAAAAAACTGTCGTTCCGGAGGCTGCTCCGAAAAAAGAAGCGGCGCACGCGTTTAAAGAAAGCGACCATCCGCGCGGCTATCACGGCCATTTTGCCAAAAAGGACACGCCTCCCGCAGTATCCGCGAGTTCCAAAAAGGATTTTGCTGCTGCGGCGGCTCCCAAAAATCTGGCCATCAAAAAGGCGCCCGCACACAAGGCGGCCGCCAAACGGCATCATCCGAAATACACAAAAAAGAACCCGCACCCCTCCCACCACAAAGGGCCAAAGCACCGCTAGATGACGACAAACTCCCGCCAGTATACGGGCCTGGTCATTGATATTCATGACGTTTCGCCGGATACCCGCAAAATTATCATTGAAATCGACAATAAACAGCGTCTGCCGT
>JAHFPI010000133.1:1448-5395 GCA_023266795.1 Rhodospirillales bacterium | reverse complement strand
TCGGCACACCGATGCTGCTCGGCATGCCGAAGGAGGTGCAGGAAAGCCTTATCGCCACAACCGTCTTCCCGAAGCGCCTCGGACGTCCGGATGAATACGCCAAGCTCGCGCTGCATATCTGCGAGAATGCGATGATTAATGGTGAAACCATTCGTCTGGATGGTGCTGTAAGATTAGCGCCTAAATAAAACTGTCCATCTTCTGCGCCAGCTTGAAATCCAGCTCCGTGATGCCGCCTGCGTTGTGCGTCGACAGCACGACATCGACGCGATTGTAGACATTGCACCACTCGGGATGATGATTCATCTGCTCCGCCACAAGCGCCACGCGGCTCATGAAGCCGAATGCCTGGTTAAAATCCGAAAACATGAACGACTTCTGTAAAGCGGAACGCCCCTTAACTTTTTTCCAGCAACTATTTTTTTTTAGAAACGATTCGATATCTTGACTCTTTTTTAACTTTCTCATTGTAAACTCCCTGCCGATTCGCTACAGTCGAGTAAAGTTTAGCTGAATAATCATGTTGACGTCCACATCCGGGGTAAAAGTTAGTTGGAAACGAAGTCAATATTTGTAGGGTTCACTGTTCCGCCGACACTGGAAGACATAGCCGAGATTGCAGAAACGATCCTCGACGACCTGCCCGAAGGCCTCCAGAAGTACATCGGCAAGCTGAAAATTCAAGTCGAGGATTTTCCCGACGCGTTCATCGAGCAGGAAATGGAGCTGGAAACGCCGTTTGATCTGCTCGGCTGCTACCAGAGTTCCGGCCCGGCGGCCATCGGCCATCTTGCCGCCAACGCCAAACGTCAGGACACGCTTTATCTTTACCGCCGTCCGCTGCTCGATGTATGGGTAGAAAGCGGCGAGGACATCGCCCGCGTCATCAATCGGGTCATGATACAGGAAATTGGTCACCACTTCGGTTTCTCTTCAGACGAAATCGAAATGTATGAGGAGGATATGTTCGGAGCGACGGCTTCGGATATGAGCGCCAGTTAGGGGTTTCGGGGCGCTCTTGATCCTTCTTGCGATAAAGGGCTGCTGTCGGGGGACGGCAGCCCTTTTTCATTGCGCATCTCATTGAAAAACATAAATAATCATTGGTAGGATTTTTAATTGACATAATACTGGTAAATATATACAATGATGGGACAATAAAAAGGCCCTAAACAATGACTGCCACTCAACTGCAAAACGCGTTTAACCCCCACCTCTCCTGGAATAAACAGGCTGCCTTTGTCAGCGCTGCCTTCAGAGGCGATCTGTCACATATCACAGAGATCCTTGAAAAATATAATGCCTGTATCAGCGAGGTTATTGACAGGAGAGCCGGCAAAGGTAACGGCTGGACAGCACTGACGGCTGCGGCGGAGCGCGGGCATATGAATATCGTGAAATTACTGCTGCAAAATGGCGCAATCGTAGACAGAAAGAACAGCCAGGATTGGACGGCTCTGCTACTGGCGACAAAAAATGGCGATGAAAATATTGTGGAGTTGCTGCTGGAAAATGGGGCAGACCCCAGCAAGAAAGATAAATACGGCGATAACGCCTTGTTCTATGCTGCGCGGAGGGGCGACATAGGTATTGCCGGATTATTGCTTGAAAAAGGCGCAGATGTGGAACAGAAAAACAAAAGCGGCATAACGGCTGCAGAACTTGCTCGGAGAAACGACAATCCTAAAATGGCCTCATGGCTGGAGGAATGGCCCCGGGAACAAAAACGGCTATGTGACGAAAAAAAAGCAGCCCAAGAACTGGCAGAGGATATTGCGGATTTCTCTCCGGCGCTGAAACGCCCTATCCCGCGCTCCCGCCCGTTCAAAGTTTCCGTCCGTTCGCCGCAGTAAATCTATTTCGCCGACGCCGGATCTTTTTCATTTTTGTTGCTGGGCGTACGGGCGCGGATATGGCCTGAGATGAAATCCTTGTAACCCTCGATGATTTCCCTGACCGTGCAGTCTTTATCAATCTCGATAACCGTGCGGTCCGGCAGGGTGACATGCGCATCCATGTCCAGATCTTGCATCATCTGGACAATCGTCACGGCAAGATTTTCAATGGTAAAGCCGGTCTCTGCTGTGAAATCAATCACATCGTCATCCCGGCCACGGCGCGACATTCAAGACCCCTTATTCTTTGAAAGCTCCCCCGAACTTTCTCACCCTGTAACTGTAGCATACCCAGCCCCCATCGCCAAAAAAATATGGGAATCTGCCGTGTTTTTCAGTTAAAAAAATCATGCCGCCCGTGTTATGAAACGAACCGGCTACTTCTTTGCTTCGACAATCAGTGAATCCGCACGCCGTTCCACGTTCTGCAGTTCTTTGTGAGCAGACCGGTTCATTTGTTCGGCGTGTATGTTCCCGGAAGAAAATCCGGCTTCGCCAAGACGGCGCATCAAATCTTCCTTATTGTAAATATACCGATGATCGCCGTCTTCCCGCATGTTCTGGTTGAGCATGTAGCATCCGCTCGGATACCACTCGGCATCGATCAGTCTCACCCATTCCTGCGCGCGCCAGTTGTCTTCCGCATAGCCCCGGATCAGGAAATCCAGATCAGGGCAGGCAATCCTTAAAACACCGCCGGGCTTGAGCGCGCGGAAAGCCTCGCGCATAAAGCTCAAACCGTCCTCGTAAGAAAGATGCTCGATAAAGTGCTCGTTATAGACAAAGTCGACGGAATTATCGGGAAAGGGAATCCCTTTTGACAGGTCGTGCAAAATATCCTTTTTGGTTCTCGTATCGAAGTCTATATTGACCCAGCCCTCCTTGTAATTGCGCCCCGAACCGATATGGAGTTTTATTGGCCCCTTATGACGGGAAAGTATCCGCCTGACCCTGCCGGGGGTCTGCACGAAACCGATAATTCTGCCGACTTCTCTCCTGATTATTTTCTTTAGCTTCATCTTTCAGCGCGTCCTTTTTGAAATCCTGATGATTGTGACAGTTCATTTTTCAACGGTAAAGCCGCTGTATACCCTTCATATTATAAAAATATGAAAAATGCTTGCGTTTTAACTGAAAAAAGCTATATTGCGCATATTATGAACACCCTTGGCTTTGAAAAAGACCCCAAAGATACCCGCGTTGTCGTTGCCATGTCCGGCGGCGTCGACAGCTCGGTTGCGGCCGCCCTGCTGCATGAGCAGGGTTATCAGGTTATCGGCATCACCCTGCAGCTCTACGATCACGGCGAAGCCTTGCAGAAAAAAGGTGCGTGCTGCGCGGGTCAGGATATTCATGACGCAAAACGCGTCGCGGAAAGCATGGGGTTCGAGCATTACGTTCTCAACTATCAAAGCCGTTTTCAGGACAACGTCATCGAGGATTTTGTCGACAGCTATCTCAGGGGTGAAACGCCCATCCCCTGTGTGCGCTGCAACCAGAATGTGAAATTCAAAGACCTGCTCGCCACCGCCCGCGATCTCGGCGCGGATTGTATGGCGACGGGACATTACATCCAGCGTATCATGGGCAACAATGGCGCCGAACTACACCGCGCCGTCGATCCCGCCAAAGACCAAAGCTATTTCCTGTTCACGACGACGCCGGAACAACTGAATTTCCTGCGCTTCCCTCTCGGCGGCTGGTCGAAGGAGCTGACAAGGCAGCATGCCGAACGCCTCGGACTGATTGTCGCTGAAAAACCTGACAGTCAGGATATTTGTTTCGTGCCGGGCGGCTCCTACGCGAAAGTCGTGGAAAAATTCCGTCCCGGCGCTCTCAGCGCAGGCGACATCGTCCACATCGATGGCCGCACCCTCGGCCAGCATAGCGGCATTATCAACTACACCGTCGGCCAGCGGCGGGGCATCGGCATCGGCGGCGGCTACACCGAAAACAATTCCCCGCTGTTCGTAGTAGGCTTGCGCCCCGACAAGAATCAGGTTGTCGTCGGCCCTTATGAAGCACTCGCCCGCAACACTATATATATGAAGG
>JAHFPI010000133.1:0-1438 GCA_023266795.1 Rhodospirillales bacterium | reverse complement strand
TGAAGGACTGTAACTGGCTCATGCCCGTCCCCGACGGCGGCATCGCGGTGGATGTCAAACTCCGCTCCGCCCAGCCCCCCCTGCCCGCCATGCTCTTCAAAGATAAGGTAATTTTAAAACAACCTGCTTTCGGCATCTCGGCCGGGCAGGCCTGCGTCTGCTATATCGGCAACCGCATCATCGGTGGCGGCTGGATTACGGCCACAGATTGCACACAAATGGCAGTGGCGGCTTAGAACTTGACAGAACGCCCGTTAAAAGGCATAGATTCGCGGTTCGATATCGGCATGGCGGGGTAGCTCAGTGGTAGAGCAGAGGAATCATAATCCTTGTGTCGCCGGTTCAAATCCGGCCCTCGCTACCAATCAAAATAAATATGAAGATATGCTAAGATACTGATATAACTGCAATTAAAGTCGCAGCCCTTCAATTCACGCTAATATTTAATAAAACTTTAACTACCATTGGGGTAATACGGTAGATGGGGGAGTTTATTGCATGGGCAAGTCTGCCGCAAACACTGTACCGAAGAGTCGATTCTCGTATGGCTTCACGCTCATCGAGATATGCATTGTCATGCTCATTGGCGGCGTTGCCCTTACGGCCGGCGTTGATGTTGTGAAACAGTACAGAGCGCAGCAGGTCATTAAAGTTAATAACGAACGCCTCGCCACCATTAAGTCGGCATTGACGGGATATATCGGCAAGAATAACCGTTTGCCTTGCGCGGCACGGCGCGATCTGCTTTCCTCCGCTGCTGCCTACGGCAGGGAGGATTGCACCGCCGCTGTCCCTCCCGGTTCAGTCAGCGCGCCCGGCACTGCTGGACGGTTAGTTCGTATTGGCGCGGTGCCGCTGCGGGATCTTGGCCTACCGAATGAATATATTGCCGATGCGTGGGGGGCATCAATTCACCTATGCGGTAACGGAACAACTGACTGTCGCTCCGCTCAACCCTAATCTGGGAGCCGTCGATATTGTGAACCCTGTCTCCGGCACCAGCGAAGTAACACCGGCCGGATCCATTCTCTATGCGGTTATCGGCCACGGTAAAGACGGTAATGGCACTTGGTCGAAGGAGGGTGTGCAATCCCCCTGCACCGGCGTCGCGTATGATACGCAGAACTGCCTTGATACTGCCACTTTTAACTCGGCAACCTTCAGTACGGCGGGAACGGCGCAGCATTTCGATGACAAACTTGCCTATATCAATATCGTTAATGCGCTTGATTTTCCCAGCTGCGGGGCAAACCAGCGGCTATCATCCAATGACGGCGCTACCTTCTTTTGTCAGGATATTCCCACGCCGCCGGTCTGCGCCGCGAACGCCCGGCTCTACACCACCGATGGCTTCACTTTCACCTGCACCATCCCCCTTGTCGTGCCCCCTGTCTGCACAACGACAGGGAGTCCGCCATCCGTGCTGTCGTCTAATGGC
>JAHFPI010000132.1:2086-5410 GCA_023266795.1 Rhodospirillales bacterium | reverse complement strand
CCCATGGGCGCGTTTCAGGGGGAGCTGGCGGGGTTCACCGCCACGGATCTCGGTCAGGCGGCCATTGCGGAATCGGTCAAGCGCTCCGGCCTCGCTTCCGCCGACATCGAGGAAGTCATCATGGGCTGTGTTCTTCCCGCAGGGCAGGGGCAGGCTCCGGCGCGGCAGGCGGCGCTTAAGGCCGGCCTTTCCGAATCAGCCGGCGCGACGACGGTCAACAAGATGTGCGGCTCGGGCATGAAGGCCGTGATGCTGGCGCATGACAACCTGCTCGCCGGTTCCGCGTCCATCATGATCGCGGGCGGCATGGAGAGCATGACCAACGCCCCCTATATCCTCGACAAGGCGCGCGGCGGCTACCGCATGGGCCACGGAAAAATTCAGGACACCATGTTCCTCGACGGTCTCGAGGACGCCTACGACAAGGGCGTGCTGATGGGCGTTTTCGCCGACGATACGGCGCGCAAGCTGCAAATCACCCGCGAAGAGCAGGACAAGTTCGCGATTTCCTCCCTGACCCGCGCCCTGCGCGCCACCAAGGACGGCGACTTTAAATCCGAAATCGTCGCGCTGAAAATCAAGAGCAAGGCCGGGGACACCGTCATTGACGAGGATGAAAGCCCCAAAAAAGGCAAGCCGGAAAAAATTCCGCAGCTGAAGCCCGCCTTCACGGCGGACGGCACCGTCACCGCCGCCAACTCCAGCTCGATCTCCGACGGCGCGGCGGCGCTGGTGATGATGCGCAAGTCCGAAGCCAAGAAACGCGGGCTGAAGATCATCGCGGAAATTAAATCCCACGCGACCTTTGCCCAGAAACCGGCGGAGTTCACCATCGCGCCGATCGGCGCCACGCGCAAGGCCATCGAAAAAGCCGGCTGGAGCGTCAAGGACGTCGACCTGTTCGAGATCAACGAGGCCTTTGCCGTCGTGACCATCGCCGCCATGCGCGAGCTGAACCTGCCGCACGATAAAGTGAACGTCAACGGCGGCGCCTGCGCGCTCGGCCACCCCATCGGCGCTTCCGGCGCGCGCATCATCGTCACGCTGCTGTCCGCGCTGGAAAAACGCGGCCTGAAAAAAGGCGTCGCCTCCCTGTGCATCGGCGGCGGCGAAGCCACGGCCATGGCGCTGGAAAGAGTCGCGTAATATCAACGCCCTAAGGCGCTATTAACGACTTTTTCACCGGAATGGACTAGATTAATCCGATGTTCGGGCGGGAGAAGCTCGAAAAATTACCAACCCCAAGGGAGAATAAATATGAAAAAACTGATTTTAGCTTCGGCCCTCATGCTGGTCATGGTCGCGCCGGCCTTCGCCGAGGATGCGCCGAAAGACAAGGCGCCTTCCGAGCTCCAGCAGCTGGAATTCAAAAACCACAAGGACGAGATGATGAGCATGTTTGCCCACCGCATCTCCGAAATGCAGGCCCACATGGCCGAGATGCAGACGCATATCAGCGAGATGCAGCAGAAGCAGACCTGTGTTCAGGCCGCCGCCGATCAGGAGGCTTTACATGCCTGTATGCCCAAGATGGGCGAAGGGCATGAGGGTGGTGGCGAGCATCATGACATGCAGGGTCAGGGCATGCATGATATGCCGCCTCCGGGTCAGGAAAAGAAATAACCTTCACCAAGAGAACCGCCGGTTCTCACACGGAGTCTGTTGAGTGTCCCGTAAAAAACGGCCAAAAACCGTCAGGCGAAAAAAGACGCGGGACCTCGGCCTGATTATCCTGTGGGGACTGGCGGTTTTTTGTGTCGCCGCTTTTTATTTTCTTTACGACCTGCCGGATATCGACAAGGTCAAGCCGCTCGACACCCGCCCCAGCATCATCGTGCAGGGCAATGACGGCACGCTGATCGCGCGCTACGGCGGGATGCAGGGCGAGGTCGTGAAAATGCGCGACGTGCCGCCTTATATGGTCGCGGCGCTGCTCTCGGTGGAAGACCGGCGGTTTTATTCGCATTTCGGCATCGATCCGCTGGGGCTGGCGCGGGCGATGGTGATGAACCTCCGCGCCCTGCGCTGGGTGCAGGGCGGTTCGACCATCACCCAGCAGCTGGCCAAAAACCTGTTCCTGACGCCGGACAAGACCCTGCGCCGCAAGGTGCAGGAGGCGCTGATGGCGCTGCGCATCGAGCATAAATTCACCAAGGATGACATCCTGCTCGCCTATCTCAACCGGGTTTATTTCGGCGCGGGGGCTTACGGCATCGATGCGGCGGCCAAGACCTACTTCGGCAAGCCCCCCGCGCAGCTGACATTGTTTGAAAGCGCGGTGCTGGCGGGGCTGCTGAAAGCGCCGTCGCGGTTCTCCCCCGCCACCAACCCCGATCTGGCGCTGGCGCGGGCGAAGGTGGTAATCGAAACCATGAAAGACGCCGGCTATATCAACACAAAAACGGCGGCGCTGGAAATTAAAAACGCCCATGTCCAGAGTATGCGTTCGATGTCCGGCGACCTTAACCGCTATTTTGCCGACTGGGTGATCGATCAGGTCGACAGTTTCATCGCTGCGACGGACAGCGACATCGTCGTCAAAACGACGCTTGACCCGAAACTGCAGCTGATGGCGGAAGCGAAGCAAAAAGCCCTGTTCAGAAAACTGCTGCCGCAGGACAAGGTTTCGCAGGTGGCGCTGGTGACGGAAGCGCCCGACGGGGCGGTGCTGGCGATGATCGGCGGTGTGGACTATGCCGCCAGCCAGTTCAACCGCGCGACGCAGGCGCTGCGCCAGCCGGGGTCTTCGTTCAAACCCTTCGTTTATCTGGCGGCGGTGGAAGCGGGGTTCGGGCCGGACGCCAAAATCGAGGATGCGCCGGTCAGGGAGGGAAGCTACCGTCCCGACAACTACGACGACAAATACTACGGCACCGTGACGCTGACCGAAGCGCTGGCGCATTCCATGAACACGGCGACGGTGCGCCTGCTTAGTCTGGTGGGCGTGGAGCGCCTGATGGATGTCGCGGAGCGCATGGGGTTCATGCATGGGCCGAAGCCGGAACTGTCGGCGGCGCTCGGGTCGGATGAAACGACTCTGCTGGAGCTGACCAACGCCTACGCCATCATCGCCAACGGCGGCAATGCGGTCGGGCCCTATGCCGTGCTGTCGATCCGGGACGGCGACGGGAATCTGCTGTACCAGCACGAACGGCCGGAGCCGTCGCGGGTTTTCGCTGCAGCGGATATTGCCGCGCTGGACGGGATGCTGGCGCAGGCCGTGGCTCCCGGCGGCACGGGGCAGGCGGCGAAGCTGTCGCGCGGTCGCACCGCCGGAAAAACCGGCACGACGCAGAATTACCGCGACGCATGGTTTATGGGCTA
>JAHFPI010000132.1:0-2076 GCA_023266795.1 Rhodospirillales bacterium | reverse complement strand
GACAAGCTCATTACCGGCGTGTGGATGGGAAATGACGACGCGACGCCGATGCGTGGCGTGACCGGCGGTAAATATCCGGCGCAGCTCTGGCACAACTATATGAACGAGGCGATTAATTTCGACATACCGGTATTCGTGCCGGAAGCCATGCCGGCGCTGGTGCCGGGGGACAGTGAATTTTCGGACAGGCTCAACCGCTGGTCGCCGGACAATACGCCGGTTTATAATAAATAATTTTTACTGGGCAACGTCCGGGATTCCCGCGCGGGCGAGGGCGTCGGCGCGTTCGTTATCAGCATGCCCGTTGTGGCCCCGAACCCAGACCCAGTCGATCTGGTGGCGGGGGAGGATGCTGTCAAGCTGCTTCCAGACATCAATGTTTTTCACTTCTTTCCGGGCAGCGGTTTTCCAGCCCTTGGCCTTCCACGTCACCAGATATTTCGTCACGCCGTCCATCACATATTTGCTGTCGGTGTGGATGGTGACGTGGCATTTCGTTTTTAGGGTGGACAGCCCCTCTATCACGGCCTGCAACTCCATGCGGTTGTTGGTGGTGGCCGCAACGCCGCCTTTAAGCTCCTTTTCATGCCGCCCGTAGCGCATCAGTACGCCCCAGCCCCCGGGGCCGGGATTGCCGCTGCAGGCGCCGTCGGTGAACATATCGATATGTTTCATGCCGGGAAGCCCTTTGCCTGGTAGAAATGAAGGATCTGCACGTATTCGAGAGGGTTTTTCGGCCGGACGACGGCTCCGGCAACCGGATGCAGCCAGTCATACAGCCGCGTGGCGATGATGCGCAGCGCCGCCGCCCGCCCGAAAAAGGGCAGGGCTTCCCGTTCCGCCAGTGTCAGCCGCCGTTCCCGCTGATAGGCGTTGAGCAGCGCCGTCGACTTCTGCGGATTAAGCTGGCCGGAAGGTTCGAAACACCAGGCATTAAGGGTTAGCATCAGGTCATAGGCAAGGCTGTCGGTGCAGGAGAAATAAAAATCAATCACGCCGGTCAGTTTCCGGCCCGTAAAAAAAACATTGTCGGGGAACAGGTCGGCATGAATCGCGCCGACAGGCATGCCCTGCGGCCAGTGCGCTTCAAGGTAAGCCAGCTCCTGCCGCAAGGCTGCATAAAGGCCGGGGCTGACGTGATCGGCCTTTATGCCGCAGAGGTCAATCAGGGCTTTCCATGCGGGAAGGGCCATCGCGTTATTCCGGCGCATCCCGAACGATTCACCGGCTAGGTGCAGTTGCGCCAGCATTGTGCCGACAGCTTCGGCATGAAACTCTTCAATATGATCCACCGCGCTGCCCTTCAGAAAAGTCGTGATAAGGGCGGGCTTATTGTGGAGAAGGACAATCTTTTTCCCGTTCCTGTCGCTGATAACGCCCGGGCAGGGAATGTTTTTATCGTGCAGGTGCTCCATGAGGGCGATGAAAAAAGGCAGATCCTCGGAGCGGACGCGTTTTTCAAATAGGGTCAGGATAAAGAGCCCCTGCGTCGTCACCAACCGGTAGTTGGTGTTCTCGACGCCTTCGGCGATGCCGGTAAAGAACACCAGCGTACCAATATCAAACTGCGTCAGGTATTGGTTCAACACGTCTTCGGATATGGGGGTATAAACAGCCATCAGCCCGCCAGCACACGGGGAATTTTGAAAGTAACCTGTTCGTCCGCCAATACCACGGTTTCGGTTTCAACGTCGAAAAACTGCCGTGCGGCTTCGATGACTTCCTGCACCAGACCTTCCGGAGCGGAAGCTCCGGCGGTGAGCCCGAGGGTTTGAATGCCTTTAAGGGCGCTCCAGTCCAGATCCCGCGCGCTGTCGACAAGAAGGGCGCGGGGGCAGCCGTGGGCTTTGGCGACCTCGACCAGCCGGTTCGAGTTGGAGGAATTGCGCGAGCCGATAACGATCAGCGCGTCGACCTGCGGCGCGATGTCGCGCACCGCAGCCTGACGGTTGGTGGTCGCATAGCAGATGTCCTCTTTTTTGGGAGAGGCAATCTGGGGGAAACGGATTTTCAGCGCGTCGACGATATTTTTTGTATCATCGACGGACAGCGTGGTCTGTGTGATATAGGCCAGAT
>JAHFPI010000131.1 GCA_023266795.1 Rhodospirillales bacterium | reverse complement strand
GTCGCAGCCCTTCACGGATGGCGGGAAGATTTTTATCTATGGCAGGGAATGCGAGATCGTGCGCAAAGACGGGCGTGGCGTGACTTGTCTTGAGGCGGATAGGCTGGTGGTCTACGGCAGGGCGGAGCATATGTCCCGCCGCATCCGCGACTTCCTGAAAGAAACGGCGCGCGAGCTGCTGACCGATGTGGCGGCGCAAAAACTGGAGCAACTCGGTCTTGGCCTCGCAGACGTGCGGGTGATCGACCCAAAAACGCGCTGGGGCAGCTGCAGCCCGGACGGCAGGATGATGTTTTCGTGGCGGCTGATCCTCACGCCGCCGCAGGTGCTGGATTATGTGGTGGCGCACGAGGTGGCGCATCGCGTCCACATGAACCATAGCCGGAAATTCTGGGCGCTGTGCGCCTCGCTCACCGAAGATGCCGCTGCGGCGCGGCGCTGGCTCAAAACCCACGGCAGCGCGGTGATGGTGTATCAATGAAAATCTTCAGAAAAGGCAAACTGTCCGCCGCTGACATCCTGCAATGGCTGGCGTCGTTGCGCGGCAATGCTTACGTTCCCGAATCCGGTTTCCCGGTGACGGCTGTTTTCCGGGCGCGGGTGCAGGGCGTGGACGATTATTATTTTGCCGGCGTCAATGTCGAGAATGCCGACCACCGGATTTCCACCCACGGCGAGGAGGGGGCTATCGCCGCGATGGTGGTCGGGCTGGGCAAGGGCGCTGAGATTGTCGAGGGCTGGGTCATGGGCGCGGTGCGGACGGCGCCGCCGGAATCGGATAATTTAGTAACTTGCTGCGGCAAATGCCGGCAGCAGATCGCCGGATTCGCCGCTGCGGACGTCAAAATCCATTCCGTCGCCATCAACGGCAAAACATCTTCAACCACCGTCGGCGCTTTTTTGCCCGATGTGTTCACTTTCCGCCAGTTTTTAGCAGACGCTCCCGCAACCAAAAAAACCGCTACCTCTGCTCCTTCTGCGGCGGAGGTTGAGAACAGACTGCTCCGGCAGGCAAAACTGACGGAACAGGAAATCTTCGCGTGGCTGCAAAAAATAGAGTCCGTTGACTATGCCAGCAAAGTGCCGCAAGCCATCGTGATGCAACTGGACAACGGCGCTTATGTCGCCGGCGCCAAGGTGGAAGAAGCGGCCTTCAACGGCATGAATGCCGCCCAATGCGCCCTTGCCATCGCCATTTCAGAATTTGGTCATCACAAAATTACAGGACTATGGGTTTATTCCGGCACTCTGACTTTATCGGCATTGCAGGCGCTTTCATCGGCAGCGAAACAGGATATGCCCATCCTTCTTTTTGACATTGGCGGGAAGGTCGCGCAGGAATTAATCTGAGGCAAGTCTTACGCGTGAGCGACCTGCTTTAGAGCCTCCCGCACCACATTCACATTCGCCGCCGGTTTATACGCTTCCTGACTGAGCACCTGCCGCCAGCGCCGAGCGCCGGGGAGGCCCTGGAACAGTCCTAGTATGTGCCGCGTCATATCCTTGAGCGGTACATCGTTCTCTAAACAACGGTTGATATACGGCATCATGGCTTCGATAACTTCATGACGGCTGCGCACGTTTTCAGCGCCGAATATCTCCCGCTCGACTTCGGCGAGGAAATAGGGGTTCTGGTAGGCTTCGCGCCCGATCATCACGCCGTCAACGTGCTTCAGGGATTCCTGAATATCACTGATACTTTTAATGCCGCCATTGAGCACGATGGTCAGCTGCGGGAAGTCCTGTTTCAGCTTATGGGCGATGTCCCAGCGCAGCGGCGGGACGGTGCGGTTTTCGGCGGGGCTGAGGCCGTCGAGCAGTGCCTTGCGGGCATGGATGATGAAAGTATCGCAGCCCTTTTCGGCAATCGGGCCGATGAAGTCGGTGAGGAATTGATAGCTGTCCTGATCATCAATGCCAATCCGCGTCTTGACGGTGACGGGAATGGAGACGGCCTGTTTCATCGCGTCGATGCATTCGGCAACCAGCTGCGGCTCCGCCATCAGGCAGGCGCCGAACTTGCCGTTCTGCACCCGTTCGCTCGGGCAGCCGCAATTCAGGTTCACTTCGTCATAGTGGTAGCGATCGGCGAGCATGGCGCAATGAGCGAGATCTTTCGGGTCGGAGCCGCCGAGTTGCAGGGCGACAGGGTGTTCTTCCGGATTATATTCGAGAATTTCCAGCTTTTTGCCGTGCACCAGCGCGCCGGTCGTCAGCATCACGGTATAGAGCAGCGCATTCGGCGAAATCAGCCGCAGAAAATACCGGTCATGCCTGTCCGTCCACCCCATCATCGGGGCGACAGAAATACGGCGATCCAGCTTGTTTTTTTGCTCACTCATAACCCCATTCTCTAAAGTATTATGAATAAAAAGTCGAGATAAAAAAGGGTTGGAACAGGGCGGTTTTCCGCTTATTCTGGCCGGATGATGGAAAACAGGGTTCTGACAGCGCTGGTTTTGGTGGTTTTGATTGGGCTGGCTGGTTCCGCCTATGCCGAGGAAGATGCCCCTTCCCAGCTGCCCGTACCCCGTTTTGTGACTTTAAACGCCGATGAGGTCAACCTCAGGACGGGTCCCGGCCTGCGCTATCCGGTCAGGCTGGTGCTGAAGAAGGACGGTCTCCCCGTTCAGATCATTAAAGAATTCGATGTATGGCGGCAGATAGAGGACAAGGACGGGGATGAGGGCTGGGTGCATAAAAGCCTGCTGTCCGGTAAGCGCGCGGTGATTGTCAGCGGCCCTGTCCAGACACTTCTCCGGAAGCCGGACGAGGGGACAAAACCCGTGGTAAAGCTGGAACCTGGCGTGATTGCAGGGCTTGACCGCTGTGAGAAGGAGTGGTGTTATCTCAGTGTAGCAAGCTATAAAGGATGGCTAAAGAGAGAGAACATCTGGGGCGTTTATCCCGATGAAAAATTCAGCAAGTAATCGAGGAGTATCCCGTATTGTCATCCCCCGATTCCCAGGAACGGCAGAAAGAAGAAGCGAAGAATATCCGCCTGCGGATTGAAACGCTGATTAAGGATACGGACAGCAAGGCGCGCATGGTGCGGGGGTTGTGCATTTATGCCGGCATGATCACCGAGACGCTGCTGGAATATGAAGAGCCGGATGTTGTCATGGAGCAGGCTTTTCACCGCATATCCGACCTGGTGCAGGCCGAGCCGGCCGAAGAGAAGGCGGATGGCGACCTGCTGCCGCTGGCATATATAATCGACCATGATACCGAGCTGGGGCGGGTATTGGCGCGCAATACAGCCAAGAAGCTGCCCAAAGGCCTTGATGACATGCACGAGATCGCCATTGCCCTGATTATCAGCGATTTTCCGCTATGGGAAAAAGAAGGCTATGCCCGCGACAAGATGCTGCGGCTGCTGGTAGAGTCGGTGATCGCCTCGCTTACGTTTGAAATGGCCACGCAGGATTTCTGCGATCTGCTGGTGGAGGATTTTATGTCCGACAGCCATACCACGGCGGAGGCGCTGACTGGGCTGGGCGCGGTTGCCGGGAATTACTTCAATATCGCGCAGGCTCAGATGAAGCTGCCGCCGACGGCTGAAACAGAATTCATGAACGTGATGGTGCGGGAATCCCTGCGTCATGGCACACCTGGCACCAAAGATTGGGCCAGTCTGGCCGCCGCCAATGATTCCGAGGACAAGAATATTCCAGAATACCTGAAAGAAATCAAACCGGCGGTGGAGGAATTCTTCGTGCTGATCGGGCTCGACGACCCTCTGGGGCGTGCCGTGGCGGTGGCCAAGGCGGTCGGTCGCATGGTTGCCGTAATATCTGTCGAAGATGTTGGACAGATTCACCCAAGTATTGCAAAATCACTGGCAAAAACCGGCATGATTCTGGGAGCGCATTACAAGGAGCAGGTGATTACGGCTTAACCCGATCAAGAGGCTACGTTCTGTGCAAAACATTAAAGCTAAAGTGTCTGAAGAAACAATGACCTATCAACCGAAACCGAGCTATTCCTACGAAGATCTTATTTCCTGCGGCAAGGGAAAGTTGTTCGGCCCCGGCAATGCAAAACTGCCGCTGCCGCCGATGCTGATGTTTGACCGTATCACGCACGTCTCTCTGGAAGGCGGTGCGCACGGTAAAGGCGAGATTGTCGCCGAACTCGATATCAAGCCTGACCTGTGGTTTTTTAAATGCCATTTCGAGGGCGATCCGGTGATGCCGGGCTGTCTTGGTCTGGATGCGGTGTGGCAGCTGCTGGGCTTTTATCTGGGCTGGACGGGCGCCAAAGGCTCAGGCCGCGCGCTTGGTGTCGGCGAAGTCAAATTCTCCGGTCAGGTTTTGCCGGAGGCCAAAAAAGTCACCTATCGCGTGAATATCAAGCGCGTGATCAACCGCCGTCTGGTGCTGGGCATCGGCGACGGCGTGGTCGAAGTGGACGGCAAGGTGATTTATGAAGCAGCTGACCTTAAGGTCGGCCTCTTCGAAAATCCACGGGCAATGTAGGCACATAAGGGTGAAATCATGACACGGCGGGTCGTCGTTACCGGTCTCGGTATTATTTCCTGTATCGGTAACGATCAGGATGCAGTGACACAGTCGTTGAAAAACGGCACATCGGGCATCGTCTTCTCCCCCAAATATGCGGAGATGGGCTTTAGGAGCCATGTGCATGGCCAGCCTAATATCAATCTGGAAGAGAAAATCGACCGCAAGCTCCTGCGCTTCATGGGTGATGGCGCGGCTTACAACTATCTGTCGATGGTGCAGGCGATTGCGGATTCGGGGCTGGAAGAAAAGGACATATCGAACGAGCGCACCGGGCTGATCATGGGCTCCGGCGGCCCTTCGACCAAGAACCTGCTGGAGGCCTTCGACGTGTCGCGCGCCAAGGGCGCCAAGCGCATTGGGCCTTATATGGTGACGCGCTGCATGTCATCGACCAATTCGGCGACGCTGGCGACGCCCTTTAAAATAAAAGGCGTCAATTATTCCATCACTTCGGCCTGCGCGACCTCGGCGCACTGCATCGGCAACGCGGCGGAGCTTATCCAGTGGGGCAAGCAGGATGTTGTGTTCGCGGGCGGCGGCGAGGAGCTGGACTGGACGCTGACGCTGCTTTTCGATGCGATGGGGGCTCTGTCCTCCAAATATAACCATGAGCCGACAAAAGCCTCCCGTGCTTATGATGCCAACCGTGACGGCTTTGTCATCGCGGGTGGCGGCGGCACGGTGGTGCTGGAAGAGCTGGAGCACGCCAAGGCGCGCGGCGCAAAAATTTATGCCGAACTGACCGGCTATGGCGCGACGTCGGACGGCTACGATATGGTTGCGCCTTCGGGCGAGGGGGCGGCACGCTGCATGCGGCAGGCCATTGCCACCGTCAAGGGGCCGGTTGACTATATCAATACGCATGGCACCTCCACGCCGGTGGGCGATGG
>JAHFPI010000130.1 GCA_023266795.1 Rhodospirillales bacterium | reverse complement strand
AGCGCTTCCGCTTTTACATTCTCCCACGTCTGAAGCAGATGCCTTGCATGCGCCAGCAATTGTTTCCCCGCCTGCGTCAGGCTGACGCCGCGCTTGCTCCTGATAAGCAGGCCCGTGCCCACAGATTTTTCCATCCTGCGTATCGCCAGAGACAGGGATGGCTGGCTGATGCCGAGCCGCTCCGCCGCCCTCGACACATTCAGCGTATTGGCAATCTCGACAAAGTAAGTCAGATCGGCGGGAGACGGCAACATAGTTTTTACCTATCATAATTATTAATAAATAATATTATACCTATAACAGATTAAAAGATAGGGTTCATTTATTGAATAAAAAAGGAGAGTAGCCATGACAACCCGCGTCAAAATAATAACCGTTCATTTCAACAATAAAGCCTCGAAGCTGACAGCCGATGAAAAATATCACAAGCTTCAGGATGTCATGAATTATATTTTCTATCTGTCGAGTCAGGAAGGGCATCGCAAGGATATCGTCACGACATATTACCCATGCCCCGATCCTTACAAACTCACGTTTGTTTTCGCGTCCACTGCTGTAGTGGCCCAAAAATTACAACAAAAGTTCCCTGATGCAACGATTAAACCGGGAGGGACTCCCTATGGCGTGATGATGCGAAAAAAAGACCGCCCATAACCTTAATAATCCCGCTCCACGGCAAAGATAATCAAATCCTGCAGATGCTGCCGCAGGGGATGGTTCGGCAGGCCTGTAAGGGCCTTTATACCCAGTTCCGCGTAGCGTCTGGCCTCGGTCAGGGATGCCTCCAGCGTGTTATATTTGCGGAGAAGCGCCAGCGCCTCGCTAAAATCGGTGTCTTTTTGTCCGGAGCCTGTCATACAGCGGTTCCAGAAGTTTCTTTCCGCCGCATTCGCCTTGGCAATCGCCCTGATGACCGGCAGGGTCATTTTGCCTTCCTTGAAATCATCCCCGACCGACTTGCCGAGGCGTTTTTCGGAGGCGGCATAATCGAGCACGTCGTCGGAAATCTGGAAGGCGATGCCGAGGTTCATGCCATAGTCGCGCATGGCCTGACATTCCGCAGCAGGTCTGCCGGCAATGATCGCGCCGACTTCACAGGCTGCCGCGAACAGCTCCGCCGTTTTGGAGCGGATCACCTGCAGGTACTGCGCTTCGGTTGTTTCAAGGTTGTTGGCCGTCGAAAGTTGCAGCACCTCGCCCTCGGCGATGACGGCGGAAGCGTTCGACAGGATACGCAGGACATCGAGCGAGCCGTCCTCGACCATCAGCTGGAACGACCGGCTGAACAGGAAATCCCCGACGAGCACCGCCGCCTCATTGCCGAACAGCGCATTGGCGGAAGACCGTCCCCGCCGCTGGTCGCTGGCGTCCACCACGTCGTCATGCAGCAGCGTGGCGGTATGGATGAACTCGACGCAGGCGGAGAGCTTATGCTGCCGTGTGCCCTGATAGCCGAAAAGGGCGGCGGAGGCGAGCGTCAGCAGCGGGCGGATGCGTTTGCCCCCCGCCGCGATCAGATGCCCTGCCAGCTCGGGAATCAGCGGTATTTCCGACTGCATCCGCTGGAGGATAAGCGCGTTCACGGCCAGAAGGTCGGGCTTCAGGAGCGCAACCAGCCTGTCGAGGGGGTTTTCAGGGGCAGCCGATTGTGCTTTGCTGTGGGGTGACGTTTTCATACCGCTGTTATAGCAAAAAACAGGATATAGAATAATAAATAATGAAGGAAATCTACCGGAGCGCAGACCCTGTCGAGGTATCCCTGTTGACGTCAGTTTTTGACTCGGCCGGCGTGCAGCTATTTACATTTGATAACACTCTGGCGATGGGTTTAGGGTATTCCCCCTGCAGGTTTATGGTATTGGAAGAAGACTACGACGATGCCTGCGAAATACTGAAATCATGCAATCTGGAGCCCAGCCCCCCATGAAAGATATGGAAGTCATCGAAACAACATTACTGCGCGGACGAGTCAAACTCCTGCAGCCGAAGGTCGGTTTTCACGCCTCTATCGACAGCGTGTTTCTGGCAGCGGCGGTGCCCGTCAAAGACCGGTTTAAAGTGCTGGATGTCGGCTGCGGCGTCGGCTCTGTTGGTTTATGTATTACATCAAGAAATAAAAATATATCATTGACTGGAATAGATATTCAGTCAGAGCTTATCGATCTTGCCTGCCAGAATGCGACCCTGAACGGCGTGACGGAGCGAAGCCGCTTTTTTCAAGGTGACATCCAAAGTGAAAAGGCCGTTCCGGACAATGAATTTAATGTTGTTGTCATGAACCCCCCCTATCTCGAAGACGGTACGCATACCTCATCCCCTGAGAAAATCAAGGCGACGTCCCACGGCGAAGGCATCTCCGGCGCCGACCTCGCGGACTGGGTCAAATACGCCCACCGGAAATTAAAACAGGGCGGCCACCTGACGATGATTCACCGGGCCGACCGGCTGGACGATGTCATCGTTACTCTGGAAAAGAAGCGCTGGTTTGGCAGTCTGGTCATCTATCCCCTCTGGTCGCACACCGGGGAAGACGCCAAAAGGGTGATCATTCAGGCGCGCAAGGAACGCTATGCCCCGTTAATCCTAAAGCCCGGCATGGTAATTCATGAAGAAAACGGACAGTATACGGACGCAGCCCAGAAGATTCTGAACGGTGCTGCGGCTATTGACCTCTAATAAGAAAAAGGAGACGGGAATGCTGGGAGAATTCAAGCAGTTTATCATGCGCGGAAACGTTGTCGATCTGGCCGTCGGCGTTATCATCGGCGCTTCCTTCGGAAAAATCGTATCGTCGCTGGTGGACGATATTATCATGCCGCCGCTGGGCCTCCTCGTCGGCACGGTCGATTTCAGCAACTTTTTTATCCCGCTTTCTTTTACCGACAAGCATTTCAACACGATTGCTGAAGCAAAAGCCGCAGGCATCGTCACATGGAATGTCGGCATGTTCGGTAATGTGCTGTTTCAGTTCCTGCTGGTTGCCTTCGCCATCTTTTTCTTTATCGTCAAGCCCATCAACAAGCTGAAGAAAAAAGACAAGGACGCGCCGGCAGCCGCTGCGGCCCGCTCCGAAGTCCTGCTTGAGGAAATCCGCGATCTCCTGAAAAAGAAATGATGTGCAATCATGACTGATACGGTTGACAAAGCGCCTGAACAGCCGAAGGGCCGGAGTCTTTTCAAGACTTTATGCCTTATACTCGCCGTTATCGCCGTAACTTCCATCGTGACCGTCCGGCTCACCACCGCCTATTTGTTTCCCAAAACATTTGAGCCTATCGTGCTGAACCAGAAAGAACAGCAGGTTCTGGAGGGCAAGCTCAAAGTCCTGAAGTTTGAGCTGAACACCAAGCCGGCAGCCGGAAAAAAATCAGCCGCCGTGCTGGAACCGCAGCGCTACAGCGAAGTTGGTGCTTCACGCGAGGCCAGTTTCTCGGAGCGGGAAATCAACGCCCTGATCGCCAACAATACGGATCTGGCCAGCAAAGTTGCGATTGACCTGTCGCAGGACCTGGTCAGCGCCAGAGTGCTGGTGCCGCTGGATCCGGATATGCCGATGTTCGGCGGGAAGACACTCCGCATGAACGCCGGGCTTGAACTGCGTTATAAAGGCGGCAGGCCCGTGGTTATTATAAAGGGGATCAGCCTGTGGGGCGTTCCCCTGCCCAACAGCTGGCTCGGCGGCATTAAAAACGTCGATCTGGTGCACGAATTCGGGGATGAAGGCTTCTGGAAGGCATTCTCTGCCGGCGTTGATAATATTGTGGTTGGTGAAGGACGTCTGACGATCAAGTTAAAAGAATAACATCAGGAGAGATACCCATGAAAAAAATCATCTTTGGCATTTTAGGACTGCTGGTCATCGCGGGAATCGTTCTGTTTTTTAATCTGGGCGGCGCCGTTAAAGCCGCCATTTAACTGGCCGGAACGCGGGCTACAGGTACGCCCGTGCACGTCAGCGGGCTGGATATTTCTTTAGCGGATAAAACAGCCGCCATGCACGGCCTGTCAGTTGCCAACCCCAAGGGGTTTAAATCCGGAGACCTCTTAAAAACAAAACAGATTTCCGTTACCCTCGGTGAAATCACAAAACAGGTAGTGACGATAAAAGAAATCGTTGTCGACGGCATGGCCGTCGCTTTTGAACTGGGGCCGCAGGGCACAAACCTTTCCGCCATTCAGGACAATTTAAGATCCGCCCCGAAAACGGACAGCAAGAGCAGCGGCCCGAGCATCATCATTCAGCGGCTTAAAATAATAAATGCACAGGTGATTCAGACCGCAGGCGGCCTGCAGGGGCCGGTCAACCTGCCGGAGATCGTCATTACCGATATCGGCAGCAAGAGCAGCCCGGCAACAGCCGTACAGGTCGCAACACAGGTGATGAATAAGGTGCTCACCGCCTCGTCCACAGCGATAATGAAGGGCGGCCTCTCTATGCCGGCAGGCGATGCTGTCAACAAAGCCAAGGCCGGGCTCAAGGGCATCCTCTTTAAATAAAGAGGGGCGGGAACTATTTTACGGTGATTTTGAAGGTTTGTGATTTCAACGGAGGATTCCGTTCCCACGAACGTTTGAGATCGGCCTTGATTTCAATCTCCCCCGTCTCTTCCGCCTTGAAGAGAAAGCGCCGGAGGCTTGCTTCACCGGCCGAATGCGGATGGCCATTCAAGACAGGCGGAGGCGGCACAGAGACTTCACCCAAAAAACGCGCCTTACCGGAAACAACCGCAAATTCCCAGCCAAAGCCTGAGCTGGAGCGGTTATCAGATAGCGCAATCTCGAATGTCTCGCCCTTGGCAACAGTCGCTTTATTAAATATTTCTGTCAGTTTTTTCACGGCAAATCACTCCTTCAGGGAAGTTTTAACAAAAGATTCTATCTTATCGAGCGCCACGCGCTCCTGCGCCATCGTATCGCGGGAGCGGATGGTGGCGGCATGATCCTTCGGCGTTTCGGTGTCAATCGTGATGCAGAACGGCGTGCCGATCTCGTCGTGACGGGCGTAGCGCTTGCCGATGTTCGCCTTCGCGTCGTATTCGGTCACAAATTTCGTGCGCATGGAATAATAAAGCTTCTGCGCGATTTCCGGCAGGCCGTCCTTGTTCACCAGCGGCAGGACAGCCGCTTTTACCGGCGCCATGCTCGGCTTGAACTTCATGTACATCTGGCTGGGGCGTGACGGATCAGCCGTATAGGCCTCCGCCAGCAGCGCCAGCACACCGCGTGTCAGGCCGGCAGCAGGCTCGATGACATGCGGGATAAAGCGGCGCGGCGGCTGGACGGAGTCGTCGAAATATTCCATTTTCTTGCCGGAGTGTTTTTCATGCTGGGTCAGGTCGAAGTCGCAGCGGTGCGCGATGCCTTCCAGTTCGCCGAAACCGGGCGCGGTGAAAGGAAACCGGTATTCGACATCGACCGTCCCCTCGCCTGCTTTTGCGTAGTGCGACAGCTCGTCCTTGTCATGGGCGCGGATC
>JAHFPI010000129.1 GCA_023266795.1 Rhodospirillales bacterium | reverse complement strand
TAAAACGATGCTGCTGAATACAGGGTATCGTTTGATTTATCCGCCTTATGCGTAAGGCAACATATAGAAGGAGGGCGTCACCATGCGTCACAGTAAATCGGGCCGTAAACTCGGCGTTACATCGTCACACCGCAAAGCAATGTTTGCCAACATGGCTGTCGCTCTTATCAAGCACGAGCAGATTTCCACCACGCTGCCGAAAGCCAAGGAACTGAGAGGCTTTGTTGAGCGTTTGATCACTCTGGGTAAAGCGGGTGGCCTTGCAAACCGCCGTCTGGCGCAGTCACGCCTGCGCGATGAAAAGATGATCAAGAAGCTGTTTGATGTCCTCGGTCCCCGTTACAAAGACCGTCAGGGCGGTTATACCCGCGTCCTGAAAGCAGGCTACCGCCATGGCGACAATGCGCCGGTGGCGATTATCGAGCTGGTTGACCGCGACCGCGCCGCCAAAGGGCTGGACAGCGGCCCTGTCGGAACAGACACAGATGCAGAAACACCCGCGGCGCCTGCCGCTGAGAAGAAAAAGGCCAAAAAAGCGCCCGGCCCCGCCAAGAAAAAAGCCGCCGCTGGTTAATTCAGGCTGAATATTGTATAAAAAGGGCGGAAGGTTTATGTCTTCCGCCCTTTGTTTTTGTCCGTTACAGAAGATGGAGGTATCCCATGTCCCGTTTATTTATTATCGCGCTGCTGACCAGTATTTTTATGTGCCCGTTGGCCGTTCAAAGCCGTGCCGACGTTCCGGCATCGGTTCAGCAAATGCAGCTAAGCTTTGCGCCGCTAGTCAAAAAAACCAGTCCGGCTGTGGTCAATGTCTATACAAAACGCGTTGTGCAGGAGCAGATGCGCTCGATCAGTCCCTTTTTCAACGATCCGTTTTTTAACCAGTTTTTTAATGCGCCGGAGTTTGGCGGCCCGGTGCGCAAGCGGGTTGAGAATTCGTTGGGTTCCGGCGTGATCGTCGGGGCGGATGGCACTATTGCCACCAATCACCATGTCATCAAGGATGCCACGGAAATCAGCGTTGTCATGTCGGATGGCCGCGAGTTTTCGGCGGAAAAATTGCTCGACGATGCCAGAACGGATCTGGCCATTTTGAAAATCAGCGCCAAAGGCGAGAAATTTCCCGTGCTGGAGCTGGCCGACAGCGACGCGGTGGAGGTGGGGGATCTGGTGCTGGCCATCGGCAACCCTTTCGGTGTCGGGCAGACGGTGACGAGCGGGATCGTCTCCGGCCTTGCGCGTACGGATGTCGGCGCTTCCGATTACAGCTTTTTCATCCAGACCGATGCGGCGATCAACCCCGGCAACTCCGGCGGCGCGCTGATCGACATGCAGGGACGGCTGATCGGCATTAACAGCACTATTTTCTCCAAAGACGGCGGATCGCTCGGCATCGGTTTTGCGATTCCGGCCAATATGGTCAAGACGATTGTCGAGGCGGCGCAGCACGGCAGCAAAGTGGTGCGCCCGTGGGTCGGCATGTCCGGGCAAACCGTTATGCCCGACATGGTCGAAAGTCTGGGATTGAAAAAGTCACAGGGATCTCTGGTTAATAACGTCCATCCGGACAGTCCTGCCGCTAAAGCGGGCATCAAGGTAGGCGATGTGATCCTGTCCATCAATGGCAAGGAGGTGCAGGATCCTGTGGCGCTGAAATACCGTCTGGGCACGATTGCTATCGGCAGTCCCATCCAGCTACAGGTGCTTCGTGCAGGCAAGACCTTTGATGTGACGCTAACGGCTATCGCCGCGCCGGAAAGCTCTCTCCGCAGCGAAACCCTGATAAAGGGTACGAGCCCGATTTCCGGTGCTGTCGTCGCCAATATTTCTCCGGCGCTGATCGACGAGATGGGGCAGCTGGCGCAGGAGTCCGGCGTTGTTGTTCTTAAAGCGGAAAGCGGCGTGGCGGCGCGGCTGGGACTGCAGCGGGGGGATATTATCCTTACCATCAACGGCCAAAAGATCACTTCGGTCGATGAACTGCAAAGACTGCTGAAGTCGGGCAATGTGCGGCAATGGCAGCTTCAGATCCAGCGCGGCGAGCAGGTGATAAGTCTGGCGATTAGCGGATGAACAACCTTTTCGAAATTCCGTCAGATGACAAAAGCAAAGAGGCGCCGAGGCCTCTGGCGGATTTGTTGAGGCCGCAGCGGCTGGAAGATGTGGTTGGGCAGGATCATCTTATAAAAGACGACGGCCCGCTGGCGCGTATGGTCAGTCAGGGGCGAATATCCTCGCTGATCTTCTGGGGGCCGCCCGGCTGCGGCAAGACGACGATGGCGCGGCTGCTGGCACAGCATACCAATCTGCATTTCGAGGCGATTTCAGCCGTCTTTACCGGCGTTGCCGACCTGCGCAAGGTGTTTGACTCCGCCGTCCACCGCCGCCGGATGGGCCGTGGCACGCTTCTGTTCGTCGATGAAATTCACCGCTTCAACAAATCACAGCAGGATGCTTTTTTGTCCCACGTCGAGGACGGCACGATTACGCTGGTAGGGGCTACGACGGAGAATCCGTCGTTTGAGCTGAACGCGGCGCTGCTCTCGCGCTGTCAGGTGCTGGTGCTCAACCGTCTGGATGAACCGGCGCTGGAGATACTGCTACAGCGGGCGGAAAAAAGCGTGAATCGCCCTTTGCCGCTGGCGCCGGAAGCGCGTGCCGCCCTGCTGAATATGGCCGACGGCGATGGACGGTATATCATTAATCTGGCAGAACAGATTTTTCAGGTGCAGAAAAAAGGCGCGCTGGATGTCGAGGCGCTGACGAAACTGGTGCAAAAACGCGCGCCGCTGTACGACAAGGCGCAGGAGGGGCATTACAACCTGATCAGCGCGCTGCATAAATCCGTGCGCGGTTCCGATGCCGACGCGGCGCTTTACTGGTTTTGCCGGATGCTCGATGGCGGGGAAGATCCGCGCTATATCGCGCGGCGCATGGTCAGGATGGCAGTAGAGGACATCGGTCTGGCCGATCCGCAGGCGATGACGGTTGCTCTCGGAGCATGGGATATTTACGAGCGCCTGGGGTCGCCGGAAGGGGAACTGGCCTTGTCCGAAGCGCTGATTTATCTGGCAACCGCGCCCAAATCGAATTCGTCCTATGTCGCCTATGGCGCGGCTAAAACATCAGCAAAATCAACGGGATCTCTGATGCCGCCCAAGCATATCCTGAATGCGCCGACCAAGCTGATGAAGGAGATCGGCTACGGCAAGGGCTATGCCTATGATCCGGATACGGAACACGGTTTTTCAGGGCAGGATTATTTTCCGGAGGGAATGCCGCGCCAGCGTTTCTATGAACCGGTCGAACGCGGCTTCGAGCGCGAGATCAAAAAGCGCATTGATTACTGGAACAGACTTCGTAATGAAATGAAAGAAAAACAATGAACATGATTTTGGCGATCGCTCTTGGCGGTGGGCTGGGTTCTGTTACCCGTCACTATGCCATTATAGCTGCGGCCAGCCGGTGGGGGATAGCTTTCCCCTATGGCACGCTGCTGGTGAATGTGATGGGCTCGTTCATTATCGGCGCGCTGATGGAGACTATGGCGCAGAAATGGCAGGTCTCGCTGGAAATCCGCGCGTTTCTGGTGACGGGTTTTCTGGGTGGCTTCACGACTTTTTCGGCGTTCTCGTTTGATGTGTTAAAACTAGTGGATACGGATCAATATTTTCCCGCAGCGCTGTATGTTCTCCTGTCCGTTGGTCTTTCCCTCGCCGCTATATTTGCAGCGGTTTACCTTATTCGCGGAGTATTCGCCTGATGATTGACAACGTGACTGTAAAAGAAGAAGAGGACGGCGTTCGCCTTGACCGCTGGCTGAAGAAAAATTATCCGGAAGCGACCTTCAGCAATCTGCAGAAGATTTTGCGCACTGGCCAGCTGCGTGTGGATGGCAAGCGGGCGAAGGGCGATATGCGCCTTGTCAAAGGCCAGTTGATCCGCATTCCGCCGCAACTGGCTGTGCCTGTGCCGAAAAACGAAAAGGGGATGACAAAGAAGGACGTCGATCTCATCCAGTCGCTGGTGCTTTATAAGGACGAGCATGTCATCGCCATCAACAAGCCGGCGGGACTGGCGACGCAGGGTGGTTCAAAAATCAACCGGCACATTGACGGGATGCTGGACGGGTTGATCTACGACGGCGTGCGGCCGCATCTTGTGCATCGTCTGGACAAGGACACATCGGGGATCCTGCTGCTGGCGCGTAATCCGAAAATCGCCAAGCGCATGGGCGAGTTGTTTCAGGGGCGTGATATCCGCAAGTATTACTGGGCGATCACCGTTCCGGCGCCGGTGCAGCATCAGGGCAAGGTAAAGTCCACTATCGCCAAGGTTGACGGCCCGGGCGGTGAAAAGGTGCGGGGCGTCAGCGAGGAGAAGGGCAAGACGGCGCTGACCTATTATCAGGTAATGGAAACGGCGGGCACCAAGCTTGCGTGGGTGGCCTTCTGGCCGAAGACCGGGCGCACGCACCAGATTCGCGTGCATGCGCTGGAAATGGGCTGCCCGCTGCTGGGCGACTATAAATACTGCTATTACCAGCCGCTGCTGGAAGAGCTGCCGGAATTGCCGAACATGCTGCATCTGCACGCGCGGCGGGTGATTCTGCCGCATCCCGTCACGGGGAAAAAACTCGACATAACCGCGCCGCTCGACCCGAATATGCGCAAGACATGGAAGTTTTTCAATTTCAACCCCGATGACAAAACCGACCCGTTTGCGGATGTGGAATAGTGCGGAAATTCTATAAAGTCGCGGAGGCAGGAACGGCGCCGGGCGGATATGTCGTCCGGCTGGACGGCAAGCCGTTCCGGACGCCGCTTAAAAGCCTGCTCCTGTTGTCTTCAAAGGCCTTGGCCGAGGCTATTGCATTGGAGTGGGCAGATCAGGGCGATGAAATTCGGCCCGCTTCGATGCCGCTGACCCAGCTTGCCAATACGATGATCGATAAGGCGCGGGGAGCTGACCGTGCGGAGATGAACGGGCAGATGCGGGGCTATGGGAGTTCGGATCTAGTGTGCTATTTTGCGACGCATCCGGCTGATCTTGTCAAACGCCATCAGCAGCAGTGGACTCCTCTGATTGAGTGGATGCAGGAAAAATACGGCATTGTTCTCGAAACTGTTTCCGGCATCAAATATCACCACCAGCCGGAGGAATCTCTGGATAAACTGGAAAAAATCATTAGCGCTCTTGCGCCGGAGATCTTTACTGTCGTGCAGGCGGCTGCTGCGACGACGGGTTCGGTCGTGATCGCGCTGGCGCTGTCGGAGGGTCGGCTGTCGCCGGAGGAAGCCCATCAGGCTGCCTGCGTGGACGAGATTTACCAGCTCAGGACATGGGGCGCGGATGCCGAGGCGCAAAAGCGTCTGGATATTATCCAGTCGGAATTAAACGCGATTGCGCGGTTCAGGGACTTGCTTAAAGCCAGCTCATAACCTTCTCCACCGGCTTGCCCGCTTTTGCCAGTACATAACCGACCCAGCAGCGCC
>JAHFPI010000128.1 GCA_023266795.1 Rhodospirillales bacterium | reverse complement strand
GTCCATGCTGTTTACTCATGGGCGCTTTGCTTGATCAAATGATCAAAGGGGTTGGAGTAAATTGAATGACCGAGATTCTTCGCTTCGCTCAGAATGACAAATTAGCTAGAAAATTTTATATCGCTTATACAAAAGTCCTGCCACGCCGGATTTATTCCGGCGTCCATGGATGCCGCAACCATGCTTTGCATGTGGGACATGCGTGCGGCATGGTGTAATGAGGGCGGCTAAAACTCTTCCTTCGTCACCCTTGCAATCGTTAGCACACTCACGCATTCCGCCTTGGCCGCTTTCATCACCCGCGCGCATTCGTTCAGTGTCGCGCCGCTGGTGAAGACGTCGTCGATTAGCAGGATGGTTTTGTTTTTCAGGGAATATTTTTCGTTCACCGCGAAGGCGCCCTGTACGTTCTTGCCGCGCTCCTTGAAATTGAGTCCCTGTTGTGGAACGGTGTGGCGGGTGCGGCGCAGGGCGTCGGGGATATAGGCATGGGGCTTGCCGCTTTTCTTGGCGATTTCCTGCGCCAACAGGGCGGACTGGTTGAACCTCCGCTCGCGCAGCCGCCGGTGATGCAGTGGGACGGGGACGATAAAATCCGCCTGACCGATCATCTCCCGTCCGGCGCGGAGCATCCACGGCGCAAAAGTATGGACGGCATGGAGCCGGTCGCCGTATTTGAATGACAGGATCATCTTGCGGCTGGCCTCGTTGTAGATCACGGCGGAGCGGGCGCTATCGAATACCGGCTCCCGGTCCATGCAGGCGGCGCAGAGGGAGTCATTGGCGATGTCGAAACTGAACGGGATGCCGCAGGCCTTGCAGAACGGAGCTTCGACGAATTGCAGCTGCGCCCAGAAAGCGGGGCTGATCATGCCCGGCGCATCGACAATCTCGCCGGTCGCCAGACAGCGCGGCGGCAGCAGCACATCGATCGCGGCTCCCCACAGGGCGGAGAAGGCGCTCTTTTTCTTTAAGGCAGCTTGCATACGGGAAATGTATCTGAAAAATCATTTGTTTTCAAGATGTAAGGAATTGGGCTTCTTATGCCTTGTTTTCCGTATTAAAATAGTCTATACAGTACGAGGGGTATAAAAGGCAAAGCCGTGTCCAAAATCGATAAAACAGAGATTAACGAGCAAATCGCCGCGAGCATCAAGAACTTTTCCTCACGGGCGAAGGACGACGCTGCACGCCAGCGGCACGTGATCGAGATGCCGGAGTACATCCAGCAGAAGGCCGCGCTGATTTCCGCCCACTTCCTGCTGCCCTCCGGCGCGCGCATTGCCGATATGGGCTGCGAGTCGGGGGAGGTGACGTATGTTCTGGCGCTGCTCAATCCCCGCGCCGAGGTCATCGGCATCGACCGCGACCCCGCCGCCATTGAATTTGCCCGCAAGACTTACGCCCTGCCGAACCTGTCGTTCCGCCAGTCGGATATTTCCCTGCCGGATTTCGAGGATGAATCCGTCGACGGGATCATCAATTCCAATATGCTGCACGGCGTTTATTCCGCCGCCGGCTATAACGCGGATGAGGTCAACCAGCTTTTGGAAAAGCAGATCCGCAAGCTGAAGCCGGGCGGCATCATGCTCATCCGCGATTATATCAAGCCGCCGGACGATGAATTTGTACAGCTGGAGCTGCCGAATACGCCAAGCACGGGCAAGGACCTGCTGCACTTGTCCGACGCAGACCTGCTGGTGCTTTTTTCCCAGTCCGCGCGGCCATTGCCTGCCGGCGGGTGCGAAGGATTTTTTATTGAGGAACTGCGGCCACGGCGCGAGGGGACGCGGCTGTTCCGCCTGCCGCACAAGTGGGCGCTTGAATTCGTGCACCGCAAGAATTACCGCGCAAACTGGAACAAGGAGATCCGGCAGGAATACACGTTCTTCACCTGGCAGGACTACCGCCGCGAGTGCGCCAAAATCGGCATGCGCATGGTGTTTTCCGCGCCGCACTGGAACCCGTGGGTAGTCAAGAACTGCTTTAAGGGGCGTTTCCAGCTCTATTCCGAAGATTACAAGCCGCTGGGCTATCCCGCCACGAACTATTTTATAGTGGCGCAGAAAGTGGCCGACAAGCAAAGCCTGCTGCTGGAAGAGCGCCGTCCCTCCCAGAATCCGGTCGGCGACCTGCACATCATGGTCGTGCGCGATAAAAAGAGCGGCGCCCTGCATGAACTCGTCAAGCGTCCGGGGGAATATTGCGATATCGTGCCATACCGGATCACCTCGGACAACCGGCTGGTTGTTTTTGTCCGCAGCGGCTATCCGCGCCCGATCGTCAACGCCGTCTCGCGGGGCAGCCCAAACCTTGACGGCAAGAAATGGTCGGGTCACCTGATCGAGCCGATCACGATGGCGACGGTCAGCATGTCGGACGATGTCGAAGCCAACCGCAAGATGATTTTCGATTATGTGCGCACCTATGCAAGCCTGCGGCCCAAAAGGGATGACGGCTGGTATGTCGGGGAAACGTACTTTCCCGCGCCTGACCGTATTGACGAAGCGATTGAGCCGGTTTTTATCGAGGTGGAAAATCCTGAAAAAACTTCCTGGTCCCTTCAGGCCGACAAGGATATAGCTTTTACCGAGTTGGGAACGATTACCGAGCTGGATGCCGCCAGTATTCTCCTCGCCGCCCAGGTGGGCCTCCTGCCGGAGCCACGGCTGGAAATGCATGTTTTTGATCTCATGCGGCGGCATAATATGCCTTTTCCGCGCTGGATCGGGGAAGTCATGCCCAAACTGGCGCGGCAGTCGATCAGAGCCGTTGATCCTGAAGATGTGCTGAGAGACGTCGAGCGCACGACATTCGTGGAAGAGAAAACCGGGCCCGTTCACCTGAAGCCGGTCAAGGCGGTCTTTATCGAGGAAGGCAAGGTCGGGCGTCAGACGCGCGGCCTGTCGGCGCAGGATGTCGAATTCATCGTGACCGACGACGGGGTCGAGAATATCGCGGTTATTCTCCCCATCACGCGGGATTGGGATAATAACCTGCTGGTGGCGCTCGACCCGAAAATACTGCCGGTGCCGAACCGCATCGGCGGGCAGGGAGCGACGTTCAATGCGCCCAGCTTCATGCTGCCCAAGGATGTCCTGACGATTGACGACGCCAAGGCTTTTATTGCCGGCAAGTTCGGCGTGGCGGTGGATCAGGTCTCCCAGCTGGGAGAAAGCTTTTTTACGCATATCGGCGTGACGCCGCAGCGGGTATATCCTTTCACGGTGGCTTCTGCGGCGGAGGCTGACAACAGCCGGACCGTGACCTATATGCTCCAGAAGCGTCTCGTGGAGATGGCTTTTGCCCACCGTTTTTATTCTTTCGGCGGGCATACGATAAAAATGCTGTCGCAGCTGAGCATGCGGACGGATGTCGCGCACAGCATGTCTTCGCGGCTTGATATGGGCCAGCAGAAATACCAGAACTTTACCCTGTCTACCGAAAAAATTGCCGTGGAGACGCTGGCTGCCGGCTACTCCGGCGTGCCGTCGCGCATCCTGGGGCAGCGCGGGCCGGCAGCGGGCGCCGTTGTTCCGCCGCCAGCGCCGCAAATCCCCTTGCCCCTGCCGCAGCAGGCGCAGCCGCCAAGCGCCGCCGTTCAGCAGATAATCAACGAACTGGTAGCGCCGCCGGCGGGCAAACGCCTGAGACAGAGCTATGCGCAGGCCAAAATGCAGGTCAGGCGCACCTCCGACATCAAGAAAGTAGAAAAAAACATTGATGCGATCGCCCAGTCCCTTTTGAAAAACAAGCAGGCGCATCTGGAATTGACGCCGCCGCACCCTTCCGGCGAAAAACCGAAAGGCCAGCTTTGATAGCGGTTTTCGACCGCCGCCTGCTGCGGCAGCGCCGTGACCGCGCCGCACGGAATATCCGTCATCACGATTTCCTGTTCGCCGATGTCGCCGACCGCCTTGCCGACCGTCTGGATGTTATCAGGAAAGAGTTTCCGCTGATCGTTGCGCTCGGCAACTCTCTTGAGGGCCATCTGCAAAAGCGGGCAGGGACGCAGCGGGTCATTTGCATGGACACGTCTTTCGGGATGGCGCGTCAGGTAGGGGGCGCGGCTGTCGTCGCCGATGAGGAGTTTCTGCCTTTCCGTGCCGCCAGCCTCGATGCGGTGGTGAGCAATCTCAATCTGCACTGGGTCAATGATTTGCCGGGGGCGCTGTTACAGATAAAACAAGCGCTTAAACCGGACGGACTGTTTCTGGCGGCGCTGCTCGGCGGCGAAAGTTTAAAAGAACTGCGCCAATGCCTGATGGAGGCGGAGCTGGCGGTGACCGGCGGCGCCAGCCCCCGCGTGTCCCCTTTTGCCGATGCCCATGACATAGGCGTCCTGATGCAGCGCGCCGGCTTCGCCCTGCCGGTGGTGGATAGCGACACGATCACGGTGCATTATTCCGATCCTTTGAAGCTCATGCAGGATCTGCGCGGTATGGGCGCCAGCAACGCCACCCATAACCGCCTGAAGAAACCGACGCAACGCGCGGTGCTGCTCGAAACGGCGCGGCTCTATCTTGAAAAATTTGCGGATGCCGAAGGCCGCGTCCCCGCGACGTTTCAGGTCATCTACACAATCGGCTGGGCACCCCACGCCAGCCAACAACAACCCCTCCGCCCCGGCAGCGCGAAGAACAAGCTGGCGGATGCTTTGCGGGTGGATGAAATTTTAGTGGATGAAAAGGCGCAGCCTTAAACTTTTTTGTCATTCTGAGCGAAGCGAAAAATCTTGTCAGGTTGCGACAGAGGATATCCTTCGCTTCGCTCAGGATGACAGTGCTTTTGACTTGTAATACGCCAATATAAACACCCTAAGCGCACTCGAAAGGTTCTCCGGCTGCTGTTTGTCGATTTCGGCAATCAGCGCGTTGATAGACTGTCCGCGTTTGTCGGCGATTTCTTTTAATGAACTCCAGAACGCGCCTTCCAGCGTGATGCTGGTGCGGTGTCCGGCGACGGTGACGGAGCGTTTGATGCTTTTGTCAGTCACGGGTTCCAATCATCATTTCCGGCCGCACGGCCTTGTCGAAATCATCCGCGCTGAGAAGCTTGAGTTCAACGGCGACTTCCTTCAGCGTCTTGCCGTCATGCAGCGCTTTTTTAGCGATTTTTGCAGCGTTGTCGTAGCCGATGACGGGGTTGAGGGCGGTGACGAGCATCAGACTGTCGTTCAGGAGTTTTTTGATGCGGTCGGTATTGGCCTCTATCCCGACGACGCAGTTATCCGTGAAGCTGCGACAGGCGTCGGCCAGCAGGCGGATGGACTGCAGCAGGTTGTAGATCAGAACGGGCTTGAAAACGTTGAGTTCGAAGTGCCCGTTGCTGCCGGCAATAGTGATCGTGGTGTGGTTGCCCATGACCTGCGTGCAGACCATCGTCATAGCCTCGGACTGTGTCGGGTTGACTTTTCCGGGCATGATGGAGGAGCCGGGCTCGTTCTCCGGCAGGTGGATTTCACCGATGCCGCAGCGCGGGCCGGAGCCGAGCAGGCGGATGTCGTTGGCGATTTTCATCAGCGATACCGCAGTGGTGTTTGCAGCACCAGA
>JAHFPI010000127.1 GCA_023266795.1 Rhodospirillales bacterium | reverse complement strand
ACGATCATGATGGCGGCGGTGGCTGGAGTGGGTACGGACATGGATCAGCCTCCTTTCCGGACAACGATCAGGCGCATAAACGGCCCCCAGGTGAAAAGTTTTTTCTGGACTTTTAATCCGTGGCGGGCGAGCAGAAGCCTCATGCCTTTTTCCGAGAGATAGGAAAAGTTCAGCGGCGGATCGACGAAGTTCCAGTTGGCAAAGTTTTTGGGCAGATTGAAGTTATTGCCGTCCGGCTCCTGCAGATAGAGCTGGCCTTTCGGGGCAAGGATTTTTGACAGCGCCGCCATGTACCCTTCAGGGTCGGGCTGTTCGCAGAAGCTCTCGATAGAGTAAATGAATTCGGCCTGTTCGCCCTTTGCAGCATAGTCCTGCACTGAAACATGTTCAAACAACAGGGGGTCGTATTTATCCTTGGCAAAGGTCACAAAGAAATCGTGAGGGTCGATGCCGCGCGCCTGAAAGCCGAGTTCTTTGGCGGCTATGACGGCATAGCCCTGACGGCAGGAGACGTCCAGAAAGCGCCGTCCGGAAAAACTTCCGGTGACTTTTTCCAGCAGTTTTTTGACGCGGGCAATTTCGGCCTGCGGGTCGGGCAGGTGAACGGTCTCCGGCTGGATGTCGCCTAAAAACGTGGCGAGATCGGCGGGCGTCGGCCAGGGTTCCGTGCAGACCGAACCGCAGACCTTGCAGGCCAGCAGTTTATAGCCGTTTTTCTCGCCCATGTTGTATTCAAGGAGGGGTTGGCAGCATATCCGGCAGGTTTTTTGCGTTTCAGTCATGTTTAACTCAGGCTTTTTGACACAATTTCATAGACATCGTTGGAAATATCCTTCTCAGCCAGAATGCGTTTTAATTCATTTTCCATCAAGCTCTTTCTGGCCGGATCGTATTTCCGCCACTGCCGGATGGGGGTCAGGAGACGGGCTGCCGTTGAGGGGTTAATGCTGTTCAGCCTTACCACGGTTTCCGCCAGAAGCCTGTATCCCGCCCCGTCCGCGCGGTGGAACCACTTCTGGTTGCCGGCGCAGAAACTGCCGATCAGGGCGCGCAGGCGGTTGGGGTTTTTATAGGTAAAATCGGGGTGTTGCAGGAGCCCGTTAACGATTTCCGGCGCGTCGGCGCGGTCGGCCACGGCCTGCAGGCTGAACCATTTGTCGAGCACCAGCGGCTCATGTTTCCATGTTTTATAGAAATCAGAGAAGGCGAAGGTGCTTTCGTCCGTTTTGCTGTCGGTGAGTATACCCAGAGCGGCCACCTTGTCCGTCATGTTTCCGGCGGTTTTATATTG
The DNA here is from genome assembly GCA_023266795.1 of Rhodospirillales bacterium. Taxonomy (GTDB): domain Bacteria; phylum Pseudomonadota; class Alphaproteobacteria; order Micavibrionales; family UBA2020; genus PALSA-926. Next base: position 4,327 of record JAHFPI010000127.1, on the reverse strand, counting down.
TTCGAGCGCCAGCCGGACGGCGAGGGGCGAATCCGCCGCCTGAATGTAACGCAGGGCGCTGTTCTTCAGGCGGCGCCTGCCGACGGCTTCCGGCGAGACGCTGTAGGCGCCGGTATCGGCATTCTCCTGATAAAGTTTTTTCAGCTCACCCGGATATTTTTTGCCGATGCTTTCCATGACGAACTTGCGGGCGGCGTGCAGGCCGTCGACATCGACTGTCGCCGTCAATTGCGCCAGATAGTTTTCCGACGGCAGCGTCAGGGCTTTGGCCAGCAGGGCCTTGTCGGCTTTTCTGTCGGTGATGAGTTTGTGGAAGGCGGTAAAGCAGGCGTTGGGGAGCTGCTCCGGTTTGTTCAGGATGATCCGTTGCAGGTAGGTTTGCCCTGCATCCCAGCGGTTGAAGCCATCGGAGTCATGCGCCATAAGGAACAGCAGGTCATCTTCCGTCAGGTCGGAGACAAGTTTCACCGGCGCTGAAAATCCGCGCAGAATCGAGGGCACCGGTTTTTCCGCGATATTCTCGAACACAAAACTCTGCTGCTTTTCCTTCAAATGCAGCAGGCGGGTTTTTTCGGGCAGCAGATCCCGCCCGTTCTTGCCGAGCAATCCCGTCAATACCGGCATATGCATCGGTTTTTTGTTGGTCTGACCCGGCGTATCGGGGGTATGTTGCGCGAGTGTCAGGGTGAAAGTTTTTTTGGCGGCGTCGTAACTGCTTTTGGCTGTGATCTCCGGTGTTCCGGCCTGACTGTACCACAGCTTGAATTGCGTCAGGTCGATACCGGAGGCATCTGCCATGCACTTGGCGAAATCGTCGCAGGTGACGGCCTGACCGTCATGCCGCAGGAAGTACAAGTCCGTGCCTTTGCGGTATTTTTCCGCGCCAAGCAGGGTGTGCATTATGCGGATGACTTCCGCGCCTTTTTCGTAGACGGTGGCGGTATAGAAGTTGTTGATCTCGATGTAGTTGTCGGGGCGGACGGGATGCGCCATCGGGCTGCCGTCCTCGGGGAACTGCGCGTTGCGCAGGCCCTCGACATCGTCAATGCGCTGCACCGACTCCGTGTTCATATCCGCCGAGAAGCACTGGTCGCGGAATACTGTCAGCCCTTCCTTGAGGCTGAGCTGGAACCAGTCGCGGCAGGTGATGCGGTTGCCGGTCCAGTTGTGGAAGTATTCATGTGCCACCACGCCCTCGATCGCCAGATAGTCGTTGTCCGTGGCGGTTTCCGGCTTGGCCAGCACCAGCTTGGCGTTGAAGATGTTCAGGCTCTTGTTCTCCATCGCGCCGAAGTTGAAATCATTGACGGCGACGATGTTGAAAATGTTCAGGTCGTATTCGCGGCCATATTTTTCCTCGTCCCATTTCATCGCGTTCTTCAGCGACTGCATGGCATGGCCGCATTTATCCTCGTTGCCGGCGTTGACGTAAATGTAGAGATCGACTTTCTTGCCGCTCATGGTCGTGAACGTGTCGTGGATATGGCCGAGCTTTCCGGCGACAAGGGCGAAAAGGTAACAGGGCTTCACGAACGGGTCTTCCCAGACGGCAAAGTGCCGGTCGCCCAGATCGCCTTTTTCGATACAGTTGCCGTTCGACAGAAGAATAGGGCAGGTTTTTTTATCCGCCTCGATCCGCGTGGTGAATTTTGTCATCACGTCCGAACGGTCGGGATAATAGGTGATTTTGCGGAAGCCTTCCGCCTCGCACTGGGTGCAGTAATTACCGCCGGAGTTATAAAGCCCCTCGAGTGCGGTATTTTTCTCCGGATATATTTCTGTGACGATGTCGAGGGTGAAGCGGTCGGGAACGTCGGAAACGGTGAGGGTGCTTTCATCAGCTGTATAGCGGTTGGTGGAAAGGGCGTCACCGTTCATCGCCACCGATTTCAGCAGCAGTTCCTGTCCGTCCAGCACGAGGTTTCTGGCGTCCTTGTTGACGCGTTCAAAGGTTGTCTGCGCCCTGACCGTCGTCGCGCCGTCGCGGATATCGAAAACCAGATGGACGCTGTCGATCCTGAAATCAGGCTTCTTGTAATCCTTGAGGTATTTGGGCTGCGGGGCGTTTTCCGTGCGGCTCATGGCTTTTCATCCCCCGGCTGCTCGCCGTGACGGCGCAGGTGCTCGACTTTCATGTAATGCTCGCGGTAGAGGTGCTTTTGCTGCTCCAGCGCGTTCCTGAATTCATAAGGATGGTGGATTGCGGGGAGCCAGATGTCATCTGCCTCGATGCAGCGGATATGAATCGTGCCGTAGTCGAACAGGCGCCCGCAGAGGCTCTGCTCCACGTTATCGCTGGCCAGTTGCTCGATGTCCACTTCTTCGACGCCCACCCTGAAAAAGCCGCGCTTGTAGATCAGGCGTTCGGTGGTGAGGACGATTTCTGTCGTCCACTTCTTCATCATCATCGCCATAAACAGCCACAGGCCGATACCGGCGCCGGCATAAACCGGGCGCAGGTCATACTGCCCCATATAACGGGCCAGCGCATAATGGACGATGCCGCCCAATAAAATGCAGAAGCCCCATGTAACCCATGCCTGAAAACTGTATATCCACGAAAATCGTGCGTCTTTGACGCACTTCTCGTCCGGCATGAGTGTCTTTCGTATAAAGCGGCTGGGTGTGTAATCCATAAAAAATCCTCAGGTTTTATCGGTAGCCCAGTATATTACCCCGCCAGCCGGACGACCATAAAAATAAACACCGCGCCCAGGCAGGTCAGTCCCACCAGCCTGATGACCGTGGCGGTGGGAGCCTGGGAATGAGCCTCGGGCAGAATGTCGGAGGCGCTGATATACAGCAGGAATCCGGCAAAAAAACCCAGAAAAAGCGTCAGAATGGAGGGAGGCAGCTGAAAGGCTAAAGTGGACGCCGCTCCCAGAACGGGGGCGACCGCATCGAGGGCCAGCATTGTAATCGCCCGCCGTGTCGTGTTGTTGTGGACGAGCATCAGGCTGACCGTATTAAGACCGTCGCAAAAATCATGGGCGATCACTGCAATCGCCACGACAATCCCCACGCTGGGCGAAACCTGAAAGGCCAGCCCGATCCCGATGCCGTCCATAAAGCTGTGACCGGTCAGGGCGAAGGCCGAGAGCATGCCGATCTGGGGATGATGGTGCGGGGCGTAGGCGTCCTCGTGGGAGTGATGCACCAGCAGGAATTTTTCGAGGCTGTGAAAGAAAAGGAATCCGGTCACAAGGGCGACCATCGCGCCCGTAGGGTCGATCCCCTGTTCGTGAGCCAGCCTGAAGATTTCCGGCAGGACGTCAAAACTGACGACGCCGATAAGCACGCCGGCGGTGAAGCTCAGGATAAAATGCAGCCGGTCGTTATATTTGAGCGCAAACAGCCCGCCGGCGAAGGTGGAAAACAAGGTGGCGAATGAGAGCAATACGGCGGTCATGAATCTCTATGCAATAAAGAAGGGGAAATATTTCCTATTTCAGGGCTGATTTAAGGCTGACAATCGTGTATTGTCCGTCATCCGTCAGTTTCAGCTTGAAAGTAACGGTATCGCCCGCTTTGAATTCCGCGAGGGCAACATCTTTTGCAACAGGGAAATCCATCGTCATGCCGGGCCATTTCAGGGATTCAATCGGCTGATGCGTCACATTGATGGTATGTTTTTCTGCATCAATGCTGTTGATCTTGCCCTTTCCCTCGGGCAGGTCTGTTGCGGCATGGTCATGATCATCCATGTGCGCACCTTCGGCATGTTCCGTCATTTCGTCGTGATCTACGGATTTTATTTCATCGGGTTTGGAGGCCTGGCCGACAATCAGGCTGCCTTTCATGCCCAGCGCTTCGTGCGGATGGCAATGAAAATGGTAGCTGCCGGGGACGGTGAAAGTATAAGACCACTTCACGCCCTCTTTTTCCTGATCGGGGCTCATGATCATGCCGGTGACCTGTTTGGGGACGCTGTCGAACATGACGTTGTGCGTCTCATTCTGCGCGTTCACAAAAGTCACCGTATCGCCGGGCTGGATGGTCAGGGTGGACGGTTCGAAGTAATAAGGCTTGCTGCCCGCCGGATCACTGATCTCTTTAATAGTGTATTCTTTTGCCAAAGCGGGTGTCGCCAGCACGATCAAAAGGGCGGCCAGTAGAAATTTCTTCATAGTTCGCTCCATAGATTTATAAATTGACAGGTAAGAGAATTAGTGGCGTCCTCGGCGTGATTTGAACACGCGACCCCCAGTTTAGGAAACTAGTGCTCTATCCAGCTGAGCTACGAGGACGTATTGGGCGACAGGTAAAACTTTTATAACCTTTACAAGGCGTTAGTTCAAGTTTTATTTGATTTTCAGCGGTTTGCGGG
>JAHFPI010000126.1 GCA_023266795.1 Rhodospirillales bacterium | reverse complement strand
CATTAGTCCTTTGCGCGTTCAACGTAAGAGGAATCAACGGTACGCACGACAATGCGGGTGCCGGATTCAATATGCGGCGGCACCAGAACACGCGCGCCGTTCTCCAGTTTTGCGGGCTTATAAGAGGAAGACGCCGTCTGGCCTTTGACCACCGGATCAGATTCAACAATCGCCATGGTGACGGTTTCCGGCAGGGTGATCGACAACGGCTTGCCTTCATTCATCTGGGCTTTGCAGATCATGCCGTCCTGCAGGAATGCGGCCGGATCGCCGATGAGTTCCTTGTTGACCGTGAGCTGCTCGTAATTCTGCACGTTCATAAAAGTATATTGATCGCCGTTGGCGTACAGGAACTGGATTTCCTCCTCGTCTACGCGGGCCCGCTCCACCATGTCCTGGGTCGCAAAACGAATATCCATTTTGTTGCCTGCGACGATGTCACGCATAACGACCTGCGCTACGGCGGCTCCTTTGCCCGGCGAGCGAAGCTCATTTTCTATGACCATCCAGAGCTTGTTGTTGTATTCGATAACCATGCCCCGGCGGAGAGTATTTGCGGCGACTTTCATTTTTAATTTCCATATTTTAATTGATTTGACGCGAAAGTATTGCTTTTCCTAAATTCTTTAGCGCTGTTTGTAAATCGTTTTCTTGAATTTCGGCTACTATTCCGTCAAGAACGTGTTCCTGCTGCAGCGTAAGAGGCCTGACCGGAGCCGCTGCTCCCGCTTTGTTGTCCATAACGTTAGTCTGCTGAACTATCTTAATATCTTTGATGGCGGGATAACCGAAGAACATGTTCAGCCGTTCAATAAGCAGGGCTTTCTGATAGCTGATCTCCAGCGCATAGGCGCTTTGCACAGCCAGATGCAGGGTTGCCTGACTTTTCTGATCAAGTTTCTTTGCGTATTTGAGTTCAAGCGGCGTGGTCTTGCCCGCTATATCCGCACCGGCGATATGCGGCCATTCGGCTATCATCTTGCCGAACAGCAGGCTTTTCTTACCGAGAATATCTTTGGTAAGGCCGGGAACGAGATCGGAAAGTGGACGGGGCTTCGACATGCGGAGATACTATACTTTATTTCATGGTAACGCCAAGCCCGTTAAAATCCGGGCAGTTTCCGCTGCGCGGGAGAGGACGGAACGCTTTTCAATACGCCGGTCAGCGCCTTATTAAATTCAACGCTGTTGCTTTGGCTGAAAGGCTGCGGACAACGGTTTCTGGCTGTGATAAGCAGTCTGGCCACTTCCGCTGGCATCAGCTCTTCCAGCTTTTTTTGTGAACAATCGTCACTGAACAGTATTTTCCGCACGCGGGTCGAGGAAAATATCTGATCCCTCTCCATATCCGGAAGCCAGTGAATAGGCACAGGGCGGCTGAAATGGAGAATCCCGCTTCCTGCAAGATAACCTACAATAGCTATTTCACTCACGAAGTCCTTCTTGGGATGCTCCGCTTTTCTTCTGCCGCGAATAATCGCCGCGTTAAACTGCCGTGCAAGCCTGCCCACCGACATATCCGTTTCATCGACAATCACGCGCCCGGCAAGATCCGCCGGAACTATCTTTTTCAGCATGGCCACCGAATTTTCTTTGGTCAGCAGCCTTACCTTCAGTGGATTGGGCACGACCTTGATCACCACGCGGTCAAAGTCCCCCGTTTCCAGCGCCCGCCGCACCAGATCCATATGGCCGCTATGCGGCGGATCGAAATTGCCCGTAAAAATGGCGGTGCGTCTGTTCATGACTTGAAAACCCTTGGTTTGAGCTATAGCATAGTATTTTCGTATTCATTAAAGTCAAGAACTATTTCCATACATGGTAAAATCGGCCCGACAGATCAAAATACTTCAGGAACAACTCCTTAACTGGTTCTACAAACACCGGCGCGTCATGCCGTGGCGGGCGTCCGCAGGAAAAACGCCCGACCCTTATCACGTCTGGCTGTCGGAAATCATGTTGCAGCAGACGACGGTGGCAACTGTTGGCCCCTACTTCATAAAGTTCATCACCAAGTGGCCAACGGTCAAAAAACTGGCCACTGCGAAACAAGATGACGTGCTGACGGCATGGGCGGGGCTTGGTTATTACGCCCGCGCCAGAAACCTGCATAAATGCGCGCAGGTCATTGCAAAAGAATACAACGGAAAATTTCCGGTATCACCGGATGAATTGATTAAACTGCCGGGTATCGGACCTTATACGGCGGCGGCAATTGCCTCGATTGCGTTTAACCAGCCAGCCGTGGCCGTGGATGGCAATGTCGAACGCGTCGTCAGCCGTTTCTTTGCGATTGAGGAGCCCCTGCCTTTTTCCAAGGACGCCATACGCACACATGCCGCCAAACTGGTGGCTGGCAATACGCATCCCGGAGATTTCACCCAGGCCTTCATGGAACTGGGCGCTACGGTGTGTTCGCCCCGAAAGCCGAAGTGCGGACTCTGCCCCTGGCAGAAATCATGCCTCGCCCGCCAACGTGGAATTGCCGAAGAACTGCCGCATAAAAATTCCAAAGCTGCAAATCCCGTGCGCTACGGCAAGGTCTTCTGGATCCAGAAACAATCCGGGGAGTTCCTGATTGAAAAAAGAACCGGCAAAGGGCTTTATGAGGGCATGTACCAGCTGCCGACAACTGCATGGATACAGGATGATGCCGCCGCAAAAGTTCTCCGCCCTCCCTATGGCAAGCATCTGCGGTTCAAGCCCCTGAATGTGGCGGTAAGACACAGCTTTACGCATTTTAATCTCGTTTTGGAAATCTGGGCCGCTGCATCGCACCGGAACCACAAGGATTTTCAAGGAAAATTTGTTTCTGCCGCTGAAGCCGATAGCTACGCCCTGCCCACCCTGATGCAAAAGGTCGTGAAACATTGCCTGCGGGCAAAGACAGCTTGAGAAATTGCCTGTTTACTCCTAAAATGATTTTTTTGGAGTAGTGGTGGAATGATGAATCGTCGCGGCGTTATTTTTATTTTTTTGATCCTTCTTGGGCTGACGGCGCCCGTGCATTCCTCTTTCGCCCAAAAAAGGGTCGGCGAAGGCTATGCCCAGCCCACCTTCGGCGAGATTGTTCAGACGATGGTGCTGCTGAAAGGGTACGATATCAATGACCGCAAGGTGGCGGACGAGTATGGCCGGCTTGTTTATTGCAACCTTTACAAAAAAAACTTTGGCAATGATGTCGCATGGAACAAGATCAGAAGCCAATACGTTTCCCGCATAATAGAAAAAAAAGAGTATTTCCGGGTCTTGTACGAAACAACCGGTATTTTTAATCTGGATCGGTACGATTTCGAGACACAGTCTTTTCCAATTTCTGCACAGACCGCCATGAAAAATGTAGGCTCCATAAAGCTGTTTTCAGCCGAGGAGCCCCGCCCTGATTGCGGCAACATGAAGGCATTATCCGTTTTCCCGCCAATCATTATCCTGCAACTCAACCAGCCGCTAACGCTGGACAGGCTTAACCTCCCTATGGAGAAAGTGGAAAAGATGCTGGCCCGCATAGAAGAAGCGGGCAATAAACAACGGCAGGTTTACGGCAGGCTCAGAATGCGCATTACCGATGCACCGGGACCTATCATGTCCAATGATACCATTGTGCGGGCGGATCTGCGGGGAGATGTCGTCTCTGTCGATTTCTTCCTCGACAGAGAGCTGACAAAACCTATCGGCGGCGTGAAAATAAGAAAATAATTATCGGGGATCATGCGCCCTGAATCTGCGAACGTATTTCCTGACGCAGCACGTCAATCGGCCAGACTTTTCCCTTGTTCTCGAAGTACCAGAACGTCCAGCCGTTGCAGGAGGGCAGCCCTTGTAGCGCAGCGCCCACTTTATGGATCGACCCCCTGTGATCACCGGAATGATTGCGCGCCACCAGATTGCCGTCAGCCCTGACACGCGCGGTATAGCGGCGGGAATGGTCAAACAGGACCGTGCCGGGCGTGAGCATACCCTGCTCCACCACCTGCCCGAAAGGAACGCGCGGCTCGGAGCGTTTTTCAATCGTTTTCAGCAGACTTTCATCGTCGCCGGATTTGATCGCGGCGATGCGCTCTTTGGCAAAAGCGATATATTCCCGCTCTTTCTCGATACCGATATAGGCGCGCCCCAATTTTTTGGCGACAGCGCCGGTTGTGCCGGTGCCAAAGAAAGGGTCAAGAACCACATCGCCGACTTCGGTGGAAGACAGGATGACGCGGTGAAGCAAAGCCTCCGGTTTTTGCGTCGGGTGCGCCTTTTGGCCGTCACCCTTCTTCAGGCGCTCGCCGCCGGTGCATAATGGAATTGTCCAGTCGCTGCGCATCTGTAAATCCTCGTTCAGCGCTTTCATGGCGTCATAGTTGAAGCGGTATTTTGAATTCTCAGATTTCGAGGCCCAGATCATGGTCTCGTGCGCATTGGTAAAACGGCGGCCCCGGAAGTTCGGCATCGGATTGGTCTTGCGCCAGACGATGTCATTTAAAATCCAGAAACCGAGATCCTGCAGAATGGATCCGACACGAAAAATATTATGATAACTGCCGATCACCCAGATAGCGCCGTCGTCCTTAAGAAGCCGACGGGACTCAGACAGCCATTCTCTCGTAAATTTATCATATTCCGCAAAGCTGGAAAACTTGTCCCAGACATCCTCCACCCCGTTAACCCTGGAATTGTCGGGACGGTGAAGCTCGCCCTGAAGCTGGAGATTGTAAGGCGGGTCGGCAAAGATCAGGTCAATCGACCGCGCAGGAATTTTCTTCATAACCTCGATGCAGCTTCCCGACAGAATTTCATTGCGGGGAAGGCTGCTTTTTGACTTTGCGATGTCTTTTTCAATCGTCTTCATACCTAGAATCATGATTCATTCATGACTCGGCGTCAACTAAAAACTGAAATAAAGAATCAAATAAATCAGTTATTTGCAGAAGATTCTTTAACTAGTTGTTTAGATACGGGGGCGAATGTGCGGCGGTGATGGATGGTAACGCCATGGATTTCAAGGGCTTTCATGTGGTGTGCTGTGCCGTATCCGGCGTTAGTTTCCCATCCGTAATGTGGAAAATCATTGGCTATGCGGGTCATCAGACTGTCGCGATAATGCTTGGCAACGATGGATGCAGCGGCAATTGAGAAGCTGCGGCTATCACCTTGAATAATGGTTTTAACTTTGCAAGACAGTTTCGGCGACTGATTGCCGTCAACGAGTGCGGTGACGGGACGCACGCTTAGACCCATGCAAGCTTTCTCCATCGCGCGCAACGAGGCCTGTAATATATTGATTTTATCGATTTCAGTTACATCGCACTCCGCAAGCGATACATAAGAGAATTCATGTATCTTGCTGAACAGGTATTCTCTTTTTTTAGCCGTAAGCTTTTTGCTATCGTTAATCTGTTCAAGGATAGCCCGAGGCATTTTATCCCGCTGAATTACAACGGCAGCCGCCACAACCGGCCCGGCCAAAGGCCCCCTGCCCACCTCGTCAATCCCGCAGACAATACCCGGATACTGGTCTTCGAATGAAAAATCAGGCTTGTTAAACATTAAAAACCGACCCCCATGAATATATCCCGTCTCTGGTATCACGGACTGGTTGTCTGTGCAACTACGCTATTCCGGAAAAATAATTGCCATCTTGCTCTCGTTTGTATATAACACAGAAATTATACAGAATAAGGAGAGCTCCATG
>JAHFPI010000011.1:10285-19789 GCA_023266795.1 Rhodospirillales bacterium | reverse complement strand
AGCTGCCGCAGGCTTTGCTGTTCGTCGGGTCTGAACAGGAGCATGCCCGCGGTGTAAAAGCTGCGCAGGCTGCCGGCGCCGCTTAAAGCCTGAAATGGATCGTCCTCGATCATCTTTTTGCTGATCTTCTTGGTATGATGGGCGAGGATGATGCCCGCATCCGGATTGACCAAAAAGCGCAGTTGTTCGACACGGTCCTGCAGAAAGGCCAGTATGGCGGTGTTGTCGTTCTCGCCGCCCGCCTTTCCCGCGTCGTAAACGTTGCGGAGCGGGTCAATGGCGATGATGTCCAGGAGCTGCGGATCGAAATGGCGCAGGATGGCATCCCGCACCATCTCCACGCCTTTTTCGTTCAGCAGCATCCGCACCTGGGGCGTAATGATGAGGTTCTGGCGCACGAGCGGCAGGAAGTTGCGGTCGAACTTCATTTGCCGCAGGCGTTCACGCAGGTAGTGGTAGCCGATCTCTGTTTGCAAAAAGAATATCTTGAGAGGTCTTGCGGGCTTCATGCCGAGAAACGGCAGCCCGGCCGCCATATGCGCCAGCAGGACAAGAAGAAAATCGGTTTTTCCGACCTTCGGCGCGCCGCCCAGCACGAGAAGTCCGCCGGGCGTCAGAATGCGCGGCCCGATGATGTCGTCCGGCATGGGGCTGTCGTCATCAAGAAGATGCCCCACGCTGAAAGCCGGAAGCGCTATGGTGGGCGGGATTGTCATGCGTGGGGCGGATACAAGGAACGCCGGAACATCCATGCCTTCGGTGACCGCGTCCGCTGCATCCCATTTTTCCGGCTTACCTTCCGGTACAACGAGGATCGTCAGAGAGGCGATGCCAAAGGTGCGGAGCTTTCCGGCCACGGCTTCGGCGTATTTCTTTCCGGCTTCGTCATTGTCAGGCCAGATCAGGACATGTTTGCCGTAGAGGGGCGTCCAGTCCGTCTTGTCAACGGGTGCATTCGCGCCGTTCATGGCGGTGGTGGCGCAGATGTCGAGTCCGATCAACGCATCCGCGCATTTTTCCCCTTCGACCAGAACAACGCTGTTCGAGCGGACGATGCCGGGCTGGTTGTATAGCGGCCTCGGCTCCGGAGCCTTACGTTTGCGCGCCTTCACGTCCCAGGGGCGGAATTCCTTGCCGTCGGGCGTGTCGTAGCGATACACGCAGGCGATCAACGCGCCTTGCGCATCCAGATAGTCCCATTTGGCGGTGTGCGGCCCCAAATCTTCACTGTCCGTATCCATCCTGCGCTTAGGAGCCGGGCGAATCCCGGTACCGAGCCAGGCATGAACGGAGCTGAGGATGTCCGGAAACTGGCTTCGATGATCCAGCCCGTGCACGGCGCCCCAGAGTGAAAGGATGTCGCCGCCTTCTCCGGTGGCAAAATCATACCAGACGCCGGTTTCATGTCCGGAAAGGTCGACGACAAGACTTTTTCCCTTGCTTCCCCTCACATCGCCCACGACAAAACGCCCGTTGCTTATCTTTCCGTTCGGCAAGAGATGAAAAAGGACGTCTTCCAGGCGTTCGTGCAGACGCGCCTTCAGGTCGTCCGTCGTCAGGGTTTCTTCCGGCTTCGGGCGCGTCTGGTCGGGGGCATCGTTGAAATCGTTCCAGGCGCCCGTCATGCCGTCACCTTCCAGCACCGCTGACGGTAGGGGCAGAACGCGCACTCGAAATGATCTTCGCTGATGGCAATGCGCGGCAGCAATTCACCGGATTCGGTTGCACGGATGAGATTAACGGCGCGGTCACTGGCCTCCTGCGCCATGGCGGCGTCGAACGGCACCAATTCATGGTAAATCTCCGCCGTATCCTTGTTGACGGCGGTAAACAGCGCTGGATTGGCAGAAGTGCCAGGTACGCTGCCCTCCATATATGCCTGGTAGGTGGCGACCTGCACCGCATAGACCGGCTTTGATTTTTTCAGGCCGTGCTTGGCCGTGTCGCGCCAGGATTTGGCATTCAGCGACTTGCATTCCCAAACGGCAGGGAAGCTCATTTCCAGCTCTGCAGGCGCACCATGGATGATGCCGTCGACATGTCCACGGATGCGACCTCCGGCCACGGAAAAGCCGAAAGCCTCGCCGTTTTGTTTTTTCGTGAAAATAGTGAATCCGGCCTGCCGGAGCCATTCAAGCGCGAGAGTTTCAAAGGCGTGGCCGATCCCGAATATGCGGAGCGTTCGCCCTTTGAAATCTTCGTCCTTGGGCGTTTTCGTATATTCGTATTGCAGGGCGCGCGCGCAGGACACGCCGAGACGGGATGCTCCAAGATAATCGCGCTCCGGCTGCGCGGCGCGTTCCTGCTGAAGCGCTGCATCGATGATCTCATTGATCTTGTCCGCAATATTCGGGCGATGATTAAAATCAAGCATTAAAATGGAATCTCCGTGTCTTCATGGCGAGGTTGGGGCTGGTTCTGGATCAGGAACATTCGGTAATTGCCGACGACGACCTCGATCAGCGTCAGCACTTCCGCGCGGGTGTATTCCGCAAGCGGCTTGTGCATGCCGATTTCCGCGACGACCTCGCCGAGCGGCTGCAGCGTGCGTTCCATGCATTGTTTTTCGATATCGGTCGGATCGATCATGACGTACTCCTTGCTGACTGGATGGCGCGGTGGATGCCGTCCTGGTTGAACCGCATGGTCATCAAAGCCGATGCCTTGTATCGGGTCAGACTGAAGTCATTGCGGTGGTTCGGCAGATATTGAAGCTGCTTCGGTGTCGCGGGCTGATGCAGCCACGAGCGCGTCTTGTGCGCCGTTTCGTCGCTCTCGTGCAGATTGAGCCAGTCGTCTGCGGCGGCAAAACAGACGACGCGTTCACCGACGGCCAGCAGTTTCGGGGGCTGGTTTTTGATCCCGCCCACGGCGTGCCATTCACCGTCTTTGAAGAACACGCCGCCCCAGGCATTGAAGCCCGTTGCCAGAAAATACTTGTCGTTCTGCTGCAAATCGACCCAGAGGAAGCTCGACCGTTTGAGCAGGTCGATCTCGGACATGATGAAACCGTTCTCTGCCAGTTCCCGCACGGCGGGCTGCGCCTGCCACTCGTAGCCGCACAAAGGGCATTCCTTGACAGCGGCTGGAACTTCCGCGCCGCAATCGGGACATTCCTTGAAGGGGGCAGCGCCATCACCCATCTGGTCGTCGAGATTGACATCCTGTTCCAGCGATCCGTGCAACAGTGTTGAGGTGCCAAAATCAAGGACGATGCAGTCTTTCTTGATGGTGTCGGGATACTCCGCTGGGTCAACCGTTCGGAGGCCACGTCCGATCATCTGGATCATCGTTGATTTGTAGGAGCTGGGCCGCAACAGGACGACGCAGGATGTTGGCTGGTGATCCCAGCCCTCGGTCAGCACCGCTACGTTGACGATGACTTGCGCTTTCCCTTCCGTGTACTCGGTCAGGACGGTGTTGCGTTCGGTGTCAGACATCTGCCCGTGAACAAACACGGTCGGAACGCCCGCATTGTTGAAGCTGCTCGCTACGGCTTCGGCATGCTCAATCGTCGAGCAGAAAACCACGGTCTTGCGGCCTTCAGCTTTTTCCTTCCAATGTTTGACGATGGCGTCGTTGATCGGGCGCGTGTTCATGATTGCGGACACCGCACCCATGTCGAAGTCGCTGGCCGTTTTCTTGACCTGGCGCAGTTCGTCCTGCACGCCGACATCCATGACGAAGGTGCGCGGCGGCACGAGGTGGCCGGAGGCAATCAGTTCCTTGACCGTGATCTGGTCGGAGACGTTCGAAAAGACGGGACGCAAGCCCTTCTTGTCGCCGCGGTTGGGCGTTGCCGTCATGCCCAGCAGTTTCACGCCCGCATTGACGGCCTTCACCCGTTCGATCACGCGCATGTAGCTCTCGGCGCGGGCATGGTGTGCCTCGTCGATCACCAGAATGTCTACCGGGGGCATGCCCGTGAGGTTGTGTTCCCGCGACAGCGTCTGCACCATGGCGAAGGTGACTTCACCGCCCCACGATTTGACCGAAGCATCGAACACGCTGGTCGAAAGGTTGGGATTTACACGCTTGAACTTGTCTTCGTTCTGGAAGGTCAGTTCGTCACGATGCGCCAGAACGCAGGCTTTACCCGGTCTGGCTTTGAACATGTCCCCGATGATGGCGGAGAGCATGATCGTCTTGCCTGCGCCGGTGGGGGCGACAGCCAGCGTGTTGCCGTGCTTGTGCAGGGCGGCTACGGTGCGGTTGACAAGCTCTTTTTGTCTGGGTCTTAACAGCATGCCGACACCTCACCGTGCCCAGGAGGGCAGATTGGAAGCGGGTGCTGCGACGGGCGGGCTTTGAGCAGGCGGAGCGGAGCCGGAGCCGCCACTGCTGCCGTAGTCTTTATGATCTTTGGTGACGGCTACCTTGATCACGTTGCGGTCGCTGCCATTGCGCTGATCCTTTTCCACATCAATCCGTGCCGTGAACTCGATGCCGTCGAGGTCGGCAAGGCCGTTGATGCGGCGGGCGGTCACGGCCTGCGGGCTGTTGTCCTTGGCGGAGAAGCCGCGAGCGGAGTTGAGGATGCCCTTGATGAAGGAGCGCCCCATGTTGGCGTATTCCGGCCCCTTGGGGCTGTGCAGGCCGATCAGGCTCCACACCTTGCGGCGGGCGTACTGCCCCTCCAGGATCACGAATTCGCAGTTGAGGTAAACGGCGCCGGTGGTGCCCTGCGTAGCGTAGCCGCCCGTCCAGCCTTGCACGGGATCGTCATGGCCGCCGGGTTTGACGGTCATGCGTACCCTGGCAATAGTGCCTTTCGGGATGATGTCGAAAGTCTGCTGGTCTTCGGCGCTGCTAAAATCTTTCCATACGGACATGGTTATTCTCCTTTGTTTTGTGTGGTGTCGGTTTGTGGGGGACGGGCGTAGGTCAGGCGCTCGGCTGCGGGTTTTGCCGCTCCGGCGATCTTTTCCATGAGTCGTCCGAGGTGTGGTTCTTCGACAGTTTCAAGCCGTCCGCTGCGATCCTTGGCGGGAAAGCCGTGAGGATTGAGCGTCTGGCAGATGAACGCGCGATACGGCGCGCTATCGTCCGTCTTCAGCTCGGCCATGGTGATGACCTGGTCGACGATCCCCGGCAGTTCGAGGCCGGTTTTGCTGCCTTCAATCTGCGGCTGGAACACGCGGCGGTTGAAGTCATCAAGTTTTTCGTCGAGGATGCCGACAAACCAGATGTTCTTGCCGCGCGCGTGCTGCAGGTGCGTCAGCCATGCGATCATCTCCTGACCGTGAAGGCCGTAAGCACCGCGTGTGTCTGGCTTCCCCGTCTTGTCGCTGAACGCCTGCGGCTGGCCTTTACACCACTGAAAGCACAACCGTCCGGCAACCGTGATGGAGTCCACGAACACCGTGTCGTACTTTGCCAGGGCGGCAGGATCGCCGAAGCGCGCGCAGACAGCGTCGAAATGCGCCTGACTGTAGGGCTGATCTTCGCGCAAGGCCGGATTGGGGCCGCCGATGAACACGGCGAAGTCACGGCATTCCTGCCAGGTGCGCGGTCGAATGGTGTCTCCCGCCCAGCCTTCGATGGCCAGGTCTCCCGCCTCAAGATCGAAGAACAGGGTTTTGTCTGCGGGAAGCGTCCACAACAGCGACGTCTTGCCGATGCCGGCCTTGCCGAAGATGCAGCCTTTGATGCCGCGCTTCTCGGCCAGCCGCTCGTCTGCGGAAATAATGGGGAGAGACATTATACACCTCCTTTTTTGGTGTTGAGTCGCAGTGCTCCGCGCAGCCAGCGGCAAAGCAGCTCTGCCTTTGCCAGCAGTCGGCGAAGTTCGGCTTCATCCATTTCCAGCAGTTGCCCCACGGGCGTGCCGAAGATGGCGTCAAGAGATTGTTTTTCTGATCCGGGGTCTGACATTTCACACCCCCGCCGTCTGCACGGCTTAGGCGGCAGACAGGCGCGCGCCCTGATGCTTGGCGGTGCTGTCACGCAGATGCCCGTCTTCGTATGCCTGGACGTCGGACATGCGATAGAGAATCCGACCGCCGATTTTCAGGTGCGGGGGGCCGAAGCCTTCCCACCTCCAGCGTTCCAGCGTGCGCGGGGACAACTTCCATCTCCGCGCCAGATCGCTTTGGTTTAAAAAGTTTTGATTTTCCATTTGCTACTTCCCATTGACTGGTTAAGGTCTTCTTGAAGGGCAGTTACGTCCTCAAGACCCCCTTATTTTTCAACGGGATGCGGTGCTTTTTATATGGACAGGCCGGATGTTTCTTGTGACATCAGGCAATAAAAAAAGCCCGGATAACCGGGCTTTTTGTTTGAACTTGTGACATTCAGAGATTTGCTTGTGACCCTTGGGAGGCTATTCCTCTAAATCTACCAATGCGACCTCGATGAGGGAGCTGTTTAAGCGGTAGCCTTCACGCTCTTTATTTTCGATGAAATCGTTGGTGTCAAAAACCATTCCCTGATCAACAGCCAATCGCTCATGCACTTTTTTGCGTGTGCGTTCGAGCTGTTTGCGCAGGGAGGCTTCTTCTACGCCCAAAGTGACAGCCAAATTAGAGGTACGCACAAAGGTGTGATCTGTTCCGTTTTGTTTTGCCGAGCGAAAGCTGTCAACAAGCGCGTTGACCAGGTTATAGTCGGCACCATCAATAAAAAAATCACCCTTAAATACAATCCGGTTTTGTTTGCGATCAACAGAAAACTTACATCTTTTTGGTTGGAGCCCATCCATGAAAGCAGAGAATTCAGCATGAATATTCGGCGTCTCCGCAGGTTCGATAACGTGACGGTTGAAGCACATGGATAAAATACAGCCTGATGGTAGGGTTCCTTCGATCAGGCGCGTCCGATAATCGTCAAATCCCTTATTGATAACGCTCATTACATCCTCTGCATGGCGCATGTAAAGCTGGTAAATTTTTTCCTCTGCTTCATCGGCTGTCATGCCGGTAAAACTGCTCAACGCAGACGTGATCTGCGGATGTTTTGAAAGAAACTGATTTCTTGACAGCGTTTTGAAATCTTGTGCGAACCGCACATAGGCCGCCGCCATGGTGACTTCACGATCCGCGCTGCGATCACCTGTCAGCAAATCAACCTTGTATTTTCTGCCATCATCGTTGGCAGAAAAGTCTGCCGCTAGCATTGCAAATCGCCTGTCGATGCATTGTGAACAAATACCACAATGACGGTGCTGTTGCGTCCAGCTGCGAGGCCGTGTGCAGCTGTTCGTCTCGCCTACCAAATCGGAAAAGCCATGTTCCTGTGCGCGCAAGACGACTTCTTTCTTTGTCATCCATTCATATGGTGTTTTGATGGTGACGGATTTTCCTAGAATCTCCGAAAAGATGCTTTCAAAGCCCCGGATAACTTTAGGGTGCGTTGTTCTGGTTGCCCTGGCACCCAGAACATCCTTGGTAATTGGAATGTTAAGGCTGACAACGCCGTTCTCATAGAAGGTAAAGCTGTCTTTACCAAACATATGGGCTATAGCCATGCCCAGGCACGCGAAAAGAAAAGACCGTGTGCGCTGGGTGTACTCGACAGGCTCTTCGCCTTTATTGGTGACTTCAATGGAAACAAAGTGAAATTGATTCGCAAGTCCACGACCCCGCAGAGACTGAATGAGCCCTTTCTGAACACTGTTAATCTTTGGCGCAGAGTGATGGCCGACAAGGATCATTTTCTTCTTTTCTCCAACCAATGCGTCAATCGCGCCAGAAAAAGAATCTATGCCGCCTGAGAAAAGGGCAACATCATCTGCCGCAATATTGTGGTCGGTGAAATCGATATAAAGCTGTTTTGTTGCAAGCGGCGATGTCGCGGGAACGAACTCAAAGGTGTAAGTGTCGTCGGAAAGAAAGCCCAGCGTGTCGCGCAGGGATGAGATCGTTGCCTCTTTATTCCAGAGATCAGGGCAGCGGACAGGAATGCTGAAATGCATATCGCGCCGCCAATCGCTACCCATGTCGGTTAGCATTTCAGAGCCGCGTTTTGTCTTTTGGTCTGCGCAATAAACATATGAAGCCACCTCGATCAAATCAAGGATAACGTCGGGAATATTGCTCATAAGCCCCTTGCTAATGTCTTCGATCTTTAACTTCACGTTATGGTTCGTGCCCTGGACATCCAGGAAAACCACCTTTCCTTGTGTGCCGTTGGGGGCTGTTTTGCCGCCGCAGAAAAACTTAAACGTTTTCACCTTCAGAACTCCTTATTTTTAATTCTTTTCTGATTTTCGTGAAGGCTACATGGGCGAATCCCTGAGTTGCCTTACGGTCTATGTCCTTTCCGAGATGAAAAGCATTTTTACCATACCAATCCTTAGAAAAAGCCCGCATGATCATCGTGGTTTCATCGCAGTGTCTCTTAATGGCACCCTCCATGACAGAAATGTCTCCCAAAGACGGCACCATTCTTCCTGGTCCGACATGTTTAGAAATTTCACGATCTAAATAATATTGAATATTATGTTGTACCAGGCCAGAAAAGAAACTTTGCGCCATCTCTCCAAAATTTTCGGTTGATGAAATGGTTGCTACTGACTGTTGTACATCCTGGCGCGTTGCCTCCCACAGTTTTGGTGATTTGTCTTGGATCAAGTTGTTAAGGGTGGTGATGCCCGCATGCTTCGCCATTTCACTAAGGTCGGTCACATGAGGGGCATTCATCTGTTGTGATCTTTGAACGGCAGCATCATAGCCAGCGATCAGTTCGGATCGGCTGGGGTTATCAGGAACATAAATGCCAATTTTAGCTAACGCTGCTGCAAAGTTTTGTTCTTTTGCCGCCCACGGTATTTTATGCAAGAGCCAAAGCGCATCAAGGAATGCCGGGTCCTTGATTGCTTTTTGAAGGGATTTATCGGACGCATCAGCGATGGCATTGGCAATATCAGCGACCAAAACGTCACCAGCAGCCATATACCCAACAATTTCCCGCCATTTTTTTGATGCGGGTAGTTTCCCCAGCCTTATGTGTCCCATAATTCATCGAATCTTTCTCAGTATTCGCTGGGATCGTATAATATAGTAAACTCTCTATTTCCTCCAGTCCTGCGATGAATCACACAGCATTAGCAGTTAGATAGCCAAATTCTTATCGTTTTTACGATATTAACATGCGCCTGTATGCCAGAGGTTATTTGAATCCAAACCACTTCCTCTGCTCTCCCCAGATCAGGGGAAAGGGCTTCAGCATATCGACCAGGCGCAGCCCTTTGGGGTGGTGGCCGTCCAGAATGGCCTGTCTGATATCTGGTGCCAAAAGGTTGAGACGCATGACCCGTGCCAGGTAGGATGGGTTGATGTTTTCTTTTTCGGCCAGTTCCATCGTGCTTCGGGCTTTGCCGGTTTCCAGCATTTTATTCCACATGTGGGCGCGCAGGACAGCCTTGATGATAAAGTCATCCGGCTCCGGGTCCAGCCTGACCGGGGCGGTGCCGTCGGGCATAAAAATCAGTTTTCTGCCGCTTTTACGCACCAGCTTTATAGGGATACGGATGACAAGGTCGGCGTTTTTCATGCACCCTCCGCA
>JAHFPI010000011.1:0-10275 GCA_023266795.1 Rhodospirillales bacterium | reverse complement strand
CGCACGTTTTTGATAGGAGGTGACGTCGCGGGCAAGACTTTCCAGACCTTCGGCGCGCATTTTAATGTCGATGCCTTCGGGATCAACGGTGATGTGTTCTATCAGCAAGTTGACGATGCGCGCCTGCTCGGCTGGAAACAGCTCGTTCCAGACGGGGTCGATGTCGTGCATGGCCTTCCGCACTTCTTGCTCGGTGACGGCTGAGTCTTTGGCATTTGCCGCCGCCCATGTTTTCACGATCATGTCCGGAGCTTTGAATGTCTGGCGCAGATGGTTCAAAACGACCCCCTCAAGCTCTCCGGCAGGGATCGCGCGGATCGGGCATGTCTCGCATCCGCCTTTTAATACCTGGCTCGGTTTATAATATCGGTAATGCTTGCCGTTTTTCAGACTGTGCGTGGGCGACATGGTGGATTTACATCCGCCACACCTGACAATCCCCTTCAGCAGGGCGGGTGTTTTTGTGATCGTGTTTCTGCCACGGGAGCGTGGGCTCACCTGTATCACGGCATGAGCCTCATCCCAGAGCTTTTGTCCGATAATTGCCTCGTGCTGGCCGGGGTATGATTTTTCCTTGTGAGGCATCTCGCCCAGATAAAGCCGATTGTGCAGGGTACGGTATATCTGGTTCTTGTTTATAAAACGGCCTTCCTTCTGGTTGCCCGTCTGCGTGATGTAGGTTTTCGTGCGGATGTCCGTCGTCTTCAGCTCTCTCATCAGCAGGGTTGTCGAACGCAGGGTAATGAAACGCTCGAAAATATACCGAACCTGTTTTGCCTCCGCCTCGTTGACAATAAGTTTCCGCGCGACAACATCATAACCGAGCGGCGGCGGCCCGCCCATCCACATGCCCTTGCGCTTGCTGGCCGCGAATTTGTCGCGGATGCGCTCGCCGATCACCTCCCGCTCGAATTGAGCGAAGGACAGCAGAATATTGAGCGTCAGCCGCCCCATGGACGTTGTCGTGTTGAACTGCTGGGTAACGGAAACGAAGCTGACATTATGTTTGTCGAACGTCTCGACCAGCTTGGCAAAATCCATCAGGGAGCGGGACAGGCGGTCGACCTTATAAACCACGATGACATCAATTAGCCCTGATTCGATATCTTTCATCAATCGCTTGAGCGCAGGGCGCTCCATGGAGCCTCCTGAAAATCCGCCATCATCGTAATAGTCTGGCGCCAGAGTCCAGCCTTCGTGCCGTTGTGACAGGACATAAGCCTCTCCGGCCTCGCGCTGGGCGTCGAGGCTGTTGAACTCCATGTCCAATCCCTCTTCGGTGGATTTGCGCGTGTAAACCGCGCAGCGGAGGCGGCGTTTGACCTCGGTCATGCTGTCCGCTTCTTTCTGCTCTCTGAAAACTGCGAGAGGCCGAAGAATACGGGGCCGGACCAGGCTGTTCCCGTGATGATGTGGGCGATGCGCGATAGGCTGCGGTACTTGCGTTCCTGGAAGGCGAAGCCGTCGGCCAGCACCGTGACGCGGTGTTCGACCCCCTGATATTCACGCAGCAGGCGTGTGCCGACCGGCGGGCGATGGGTCTTTATCTTGCGCTTTTGTTTCAGGTCGTCGCTGAGGATGCTTTTGGCATGCGCCGACAGTCTTTTCTCCAGAATTTCACGGTCGCCGTCCCATGCCAGTTCCTGAAGCCTGTAGGTGAGCCGGCTGACCAGATAGGTGCGATTGAACTCCGGCGCCTCTGTCTGGTTCAAATCCTTCCACATCTTTTTCAATAGGCCGATGGGCATGGTGCGCAGGGCTGTTATTTTCGCTAATACATCATTATTCATGACCGTTCTCCTTGGGGTCATGAACGCTTCCATTCGCTCTGAAGTCCACGGCTTTCTGAGAGTTTTCCGCGTTATTTTTGATGCGCAGACGCAGGATGCCCAGGGCCAGAATGCGGGCGATTTCGTCCAGAGGTGATGTGTTTTCTTGGTCAATCATACCGGAAATTTTATCGCGTATGCGCAGGACCGGAAATCGCCGTTCTTTTCACTGAAATATTTTTGTTTTCGCTCGCACCCGCGATAATCGGGCAGTAACCGGAAAAAATAATGCCGAATCAAAAAATCCAGCAAACCTCTGGACTTAAACCTCTGTACATTTTGCCATCATGTTCAGAGCCTGCTGAGAGAATGCCCCCTCTGAGAGCCAAACCGGCCCCGTATCGGCTCCGGCAACGGGGAGAGATGTTCAGAGGTTATGCCAGATGCTGCGGCCAAAACTGGCTCGTTTTCGACCCCTCGGAAACTTTGAAGAGAGGTTTGAAATAGAGTAATGGCGGAGAGGATGAGATTCGAACTCACGGTTCCTGTTACAGAACACCCGCTTTCCAGGCGAGCGCCTTCAACCACTCGGCCACCTCTCCGCAAGGGTGTTTAATTGAGCGGTAAAATCGAGTGCCAACACTAACGACTGTACATAAAAACCGCAAGTCCTAAAGCGCGATAAATTATCTATTTATTTCAATCCGTTAGCGTGTTGTCCCCTTGTGGGGGAGAAACTGTTCTATAATGGGGCAATGGCATCCTTTCACTACAGGCAGGAAATTTATCGTAAGCTGATCCACCTGAGTTCGTTGTGGATGGCGGGGGTTATCTATTTCTGCGAAAAGCCGGTTTCCCTTGCGGTGTTTGGCGGGTTCATGAGTATCACGCTTATTTATGAAGGTGTACGGCGGCAGGATCATGCGCTGGCGCATCTGCTGGAGCGGGTGCTGGGCGCAGCGCTGCGTCCGGAGGAGAAGGCGGGGCGTTTCAAACCCAGCGGGGCTATTTACGTGCTGGCGGCGGCTTTTTTGTGCGTACTGCTCTTTCCGCGCATGATTGCGGTGACGGCGCTGGCGATGGCGCTGACGGGAGATGCCGCCGCGTCGCTGGCGGGCATTAAATTCGGCAGGAGAAAAGTCTTTGATAAATCACTGGAAGGGGCAGTGGCTTTTTTTGCGGCGGCCCTGGTGACAGCGGATGTGATCGCGGCGGCGCTGCCCGCCGGGGCGGGATATATGAGCGCAGCGGCAATCGCGGCTTTCGCGGCGGCGGCGGTTGAGCTGACTGCTAAAAAAACCGGCATCAACGACAACCTCTCCGTGCCGCTGGCGGCGGGGGCGGTGATGTTACTGCTGCTGTAAGTAAGCGCGGCTTTAGATCAGCCTTTTACTGTACTTTGGACTATTTTTTTGGTCATTGAATTCAGAAGGGTGGCCGTGTTTTCTTACGTGTTCAGCAAAGCAAAGATATTCGAACTTGGCAACGTCTCCCCTCTTCTTCAGATTTGACGGCTTCCATGATTTTGCATCACACTTAAAATGGGCAATGGCCACATACATATTTTTTGCCAGCTTAACATAATTCTGATGTTTATAGCGAACTCTGTCAGCACCGCCGTGTAACAGACGCTTGCCACTGATCGTCATATCAAAGGCATCAAGGCGACCGTCCAAGCCTGAAACGGCATTTGTCATTCCAATATAGATAATGTTCTTAATCCAACTGAATTTTTTGCCAGATAAATCCCGCTGGGAATAAGCGATAGCATAAACTCCGGGATATTCAAGGTTACACAATGATTTTTTGCGTGTTTGCCATGAAGCCCATTTGGAAAAAAGCTTTTCGTGCATCCTTACATCAGGCGCTTGAGAATTTCCATCGGCAGCGGCAGGACGATGGTATTGGTCTTGTCGTTGGCGATGTCCTGAAAGGCCGAGAGATAGCGAAGCTGCATCGCGCTTGGTTCGGAGGTCAGCTTGCGGGCGGCTTCGACCAATTTGTCCGCCGCCTGCAATTCGCCTTCGGCGCTGATGATTTTTGCGCGGCGTTCGCGTTCCGCTTCGGCCTGACGACCGATGGCGTGGACCATGCTGGGGTCGATGTCGATGTTTTTCAGTTCGACGCTGTCAACCTTGACTCCCCAGTGCGCGGTTTTTTCATCGAGGATGTTGCGGATATCGGCGCTGAGCTTGTCGCGTTCGCTCAGCATATCATCCAGTTCATGCTTACCGAGAACGGCGCGGAGGGTGGTCTGCGACAGTTCGGACGTCGCGCGGTTGAAGTCCACGACCTGGTTGACTGACTTGTCCGCGTCGACCACGCGGAGATAAACGACGGCATTCACTTTAACGGAAATATTGTCTCTGGAGATGACATCCTGACTGGGGACGTTCATGGTCTGCACCCGAAGATCGACGCGCACCATTTTCTGGATCGCGGGGATCAGGACAATCAGGCCCGGCCCCTTGACGGGGGAGGACCTGCCGAGGGTGTAAACAACGGCGCGTTCATATTCCTTGAGGATCCTGAAGATGTAGGGGATAAGAATGAGCAGGATAACGAGAGGAAAAGCGAAAACACCAATATTTCCCATGTCGGAGACTCCTTTAAGGTTGGGGGAGAGGTTCAATAATCAGGCACAGCCCGTCGATCTCGAGTACCTTTACCTTATCCCCTTTTTTCAGGAGATATTCAGTGGAACTCCTTGCCTGCCAGACGGAGCCGGCGGCTAAAACGTCTCCCTTCGTGCGCGACCAGTGGACGATTTCACCGGTGGAATTACGCAGCGCTTCCACGCCTGTCGTAACAGCGCGTTTTCTGGTGCGGAGGATAAGTTTTAACCAGACGGAAAGGACGCCGACGCTCATGAGCGTCATGCCGCCGATCAGCCATGGAGAGACGGGGCCGGGCGGGCCATCGACAAAGATCATCCCGCCGACCGCAAAACCGACCGCGCCGGCGATGCCCAGCACCCCCTTCGTACGCACGAAAAAAGCCTCCGTCGTCATGGCGCCGATACCAATAAGCATCAGGAGAAGGCCGAAATAGTTGATGGGCAGATGGTTGATGCCGAAGACCGCGAGCAACACGCATATCCCGCCCGTAATGCCGGGTACAAAAGCGCCGGGGCTGACAAATTCATAGATGAGGCCATAAAGCCCGAAGGTCATCAGCAGAAAGGCGACGTTGGGCGTGGTGAATATTTCCATCATGGCGCGACTCCCGTTGGGGTGCCCTAGGTTAGACCATTTTCAGGGCGGGGGGAAGTTAGGCAATTTTTTTCATAAACTTATAATTTAAGGTTTTGGAGCTGAAAAAGACGGCGCTGCATTTTTCCCAACTTTCGGTTCAGCGCCCATATGCTGGATGATATCCGAGGCCCAGGAAGCGCCCTGACGCGCGGCATCGGGAACGCTCTTTCCTTGTGCGAGACCGTAGAGGAAGCCTGCCGCGAACTGGTCGCCCGCGCCGTTGGTGTCGACGATGTTCGCCACTTTGTTCGCGGGGATATGCGTGACGATGCCGTCATAAACCACATAAGCGCCCTGCGCGCCCGCCGTGATGGCGGCGATGCAGCCGAGGGCATGGATCGCCTGCACGGTTTCTTCCATCGTGCTTGTGCCGAAAAGCTTCATGAATTCCCGCTGGTCGCCCAGCAGGATGTCGCCGTGCGAACGGGCGAGGGCGAGGAAAGCCGCGCTGTTGCGCTCCACCACATTGGCGTCATTGAGCGCGATGGCGACTTTGCTGCCGGATTTTTTTGCCAGCGCCGCCGCATGATGGACGGAGTCCTTGCCCGAGGCAGAGAGCCAAAGATAGGAATCGAGATAGGTGATCTTTGCTTTGGCGATCAGCGTATGATCGACGTCTTCCGGCGTCAGCTCCAGCCCCGCGCCGCTGATGAAGGCGAAGCTGCGTTCCTTGTCCGGCGTCGTGACGATGACGGCGCAGGTGGTGACGGTCTTGGCATTGGTGGAAATGACGGGGGTATAGGCGATGCCATGCGCGGACGCACGGGCGGCAAAAAACTTTCCGTTGTTGTCGTTGGCGATTTTGCCGATCAGCGCCGAAGCGCCGCCGCGCAGCGCAATGCCTGCCGTGACGTTCCCGCCGGGGCTGCCGGTTGTTTTCAGCCCCTGCGTTCCTTTCGTCAGCCGTTCGATGCTTTTGGCGTTGACGGCGTTGGTGAAGCCTTTTTGCAGCTTGTGCTTTTTCAGCACGGATTCATCGGCCATGATCTGGATGTCGACGCAGATGGCGCTCAGGGCGACCACATCGTATTTCTTCTCATGCACGGGCGGCAACCTTTGTTGATTTCAGGGCGTCGAGTTCGCCGAGCAGGGCGGCGCCCATTTCGGAGGTAGAAAGCTTTTTGCAGCCCTCGGCCATAATATCCGTGGTGCGCAGGCCTTTGTTGAGAATATTTTCGATTGCCTGTTCCAGCAGGTCGGCTTCCTTCATCATATCGAAGGAATAGCGGAACATCATGGCGACGCTGAGGATGGTGGCCAGCGGGTTGGCAATGTTCTTTCCGGCAATATCGGGGGCGGAGCCGTGGATCGGCTCATAAAGCGCGGCACGCTTGCCGTCGGGACGGATCCCGCCGAGGGAGGCCGAGGGCAGCATGCCGAGCGAACCGGTCAGCATGGAGGCTTCGTCGGAGAGAATATCGCCGAACAGGTTGTCGGTAACAATCACGTCGAATTGCGAAGGATTGCGGAGCAGCTGCATGGCGCAGTTGTCGGCGTACATGTGCGACAGTTCTACGTCTTTGTATTCCGCCTGATGCAGCGCCGTGACTTCCTCGCGCCAGAGCTTGCCGGATTCCATGACATTGGCTTTTTCGCAGGAGGTGACCTTGTTTTTGCGCTTGCGGGCCAGTTCGAAGGCAACGCGGGCGACCCGGTGGATTTCATGAGTGGTATAGACCTGCGTGTTGACGCCGCGCCGTTCGCCGTTGGGCAGCTTTTCGATGCCGCGCGGCTCGCCGAAATAAACCCCGCCGGTCAACTCGCGGACGATCAGGATGTCGAGGCCCTTGACGATGTGCGCTTTCAGGGAGGAGGCGTCAACCAGCGCATCGAATACCTTGGCGGGGCGCAGGTTGGCGTAAAGTTCGAGTTCTTTGCGGAGTTTCAGCAGCCCCGCTTCGGGACGGATGGCGTAATCCACCTTGTCCCACTTCGGCCCGCCGACGGCGGCGAGCAGGATGGCGTCCGCTTCACGGCACTTCTTCAATATGGCGTCGCTGAGCGGCACGCCGTGTTTGTCGATCGAGCAGCCGCCGATGTCGCCCGTTGACGTTTCAAGTCCGGCGCTGAAATTCTTGTTGAACCAGCCGATGGTTTTAACGGCTTCCGCCATCACTTCGGGGCCAAGGCCGTCACCGGGGAGAAGAACGATCTGTTTCATGGGTCAGGCGTAAAGCCAGGGCTGGCTTTCCTTCTGTTGCTTTTCGAATTTTGTGATGGCCGCTTCGTGTTCGAGCGTCAGGCCGATGTCGTCGAGGCCGTTGACAAGGCAGTGCTTGCGGAATTTATCAAGTTCGAAGGAGAAGCTCTCGCCATTCTCGCGGGTGACTTTCTGGTTGGGAAGATCGACGGTAAAGCTGTTTTTATTCGCGGCGTCTTTCATCAGGACGTCGATCTTATCTTTCGGCAGGGTCAGGGGCAGAATGCCGTTCTTGAAGCAGTTGTTGTAAAAAATATCCGCATAGCTGGGGGCAATGACACAGCGGATGCCGAAATCCAGCAGCGCCCAAGGCGCATGTTCGCGCGACGAGCCGCAGCCGAAATTTTCGCCGGCGACGAGAATGGATGCCTTGCGGTACGCAGGCTGGTTGAGCACGAATTCAGGGCGCTCCTTGCGGTCGGGCGTAAAACGCAGGTCGTCGAACAGATAGCGGCCAAGGCCGGTGCGCTCGATGGTTTTGAGGTATTGTTTCGGGATGATCTTATCGGTGTCGATATTCGGCACGGGCAGGGGGGCGGCGACGCCTTTGAGGGTGGTGAATTTTTGCATGTTACACGAGCTCCCTTACATCCGTTAATCTTCCCGTCACTGCCGCCGCCGCCGCCATGGCGGGGCTCATCAGGTGGGTGCGCCCGCCGCGCCCCTGACGGCCTTCGAAGTTGCGGTTGGAGGTGGCGGCGCAGCGTTCACCGGGCTCCAGCTTGTCGGCATTCATGGCGAGGCACATGGAGCAGCCGGGCTCGCGCCAGTCGAAACCGGCGGTCTTGAAGATTTTGTCCAGACCTTCCTTCTCCGCTTGCTCCTTGATAAGGCCGGAACCGGGGACGATCATGGCATAGACGCCTGCCGCGACCTTGCGGCCTTTGGCGACGGCGGCGGCAGCGCGCAAATCCTCAATCCGCGAATTGGTGCAGGAGCCGATGAACACTTTGTCAATTTTTACGTCGGTGAGTTTGGTGCCGGCGGTGAGACCCATATATTCCAGCGCCCGCTGCATCGCGGCTTTTTTATCTGCGTCGGAAATTTTTGCCGGATCGGGCACGAAACCTGTAATCGGGGCGACCGCCTCAGGGCTGGTGCCCCAGGTGACCTGTGGCACGATGTCGGCGGCTTTGAGCGTGACTTCCTTATCGTAAACAGCGCCAGCGTCAGAGGCGAGGGTGCGCCAGTAGGCAACGGCTTTATCCCAGTCCGTGGCTTTCGGCGCCATCGGGCGGCCCTTGAGGTAGGTGAAGGTGGTATCGTCGGGCGCAATCAAGCCAGCGCGCGCGCCGCCCTCGATGGCCATGTTGCAGACGGTCATACGGCCTTCCATGCTGAGGCCGCGCATGACGCTGCCTGTGAATTCGATCACGTGACCGGTGCCGCCCGCCGTGCCGATTTTTCCGATGATGGCGAGGATGACGTCCTTTGCCGTGACGCCGACCGGCAGCGGGCCATCCACGCTAATCCGCATATTTTTAGCGGGCTTTTGCTGTAAGGTCTGTGTGGCAAGCACATGCTCGACTTCCGAGGTGCCGATGCCGAAAGCCAGAGCGCCGAAAGCACCATGTGTCGCCGTATGGCTGTCGCCGCAGACGATGGTCATGCCGGGCTGGGTCATGCCCTGCTCGGGGCCGATGACGTGCACGATGCCCTGCCGCTTGTCATTCATGTCAAAAAGGGTGACGCCGAAGGCCGCGCAGTTTTTGGAAAGGGTTTCGACCTGCAGGCGGCTTTCCGCATCCGCGATGCCTTTGGAACGGTCCGAGGTCGGCACGTTGTGATCGGCGACGGCGAGGGTGGCGTCGCGGCGGCGCATCTTGCGGCCCGCCAGACGCAGCCCTTCGAAAGCCTGCGGGCTGGTGACTTCATGCACCAGATGCCGGTCGATATAAAGGATGCAGGCGCCATCCTCGTTCTTGTGAACAACGTGACCGTCCCAGATTTTTTCAAACAGGGTGCGTGGTTTTGACATGGTATTTATGCCCTTCAATAATGAAACAGATCATCCCAGAATAAAACAAAACAGCCCCGCTTGCGAGGGGCTGTTTTAAATTAGTTTTTCACAGTAAATGGCTTCTTCACATCTTCTTAAAGGTGTCCGGACGGATAGCTTTAACGCCCGGTATCTTGAGAATGGCTTTTTCAACGTCATCGGGACCGCCAAGGCTATGCACCCAGATTTCCTTGGCTGCCGACTCTGTAAAAGCGGCCTTGAGAACGCCTTTGACCTTTTTTACCTGAGCCAGAACGTCATTACGTTCCTGAACAGTGAGATCATCTTTCAGTACTGCGTTTAAACCGTAGCCTATCATTATTGCACCTGACGCGTTCTGTACAACGGACCGACAGCCTGAATGCCCGGTATTTTTTTTGCTTCCTGACGTTGGTCTTCTCCGACACAGGTTACGATGATAGCAAGAGGAACATCGGCAGGCTCTTTTGCAGCGCTTTTATTAAAAGCGATACCGAGAACGCCCTTGATGGCCTTCACCTGCTCGACAACTGCGCGGATTTCATCAAGGCTGAGATCATCCAGGACTGCTTTAAAGTGTTGCGGTTGAATTGGGCTCGTCATTGATTTTTTCCTTATTTAATTAACCGTGAGCGGCCTTTTTTTCCGGAACGGCTGCTGCCTTTTCAGAGGGGGCGGAGTCGCTATCGAGAATGTCGGTGCGCTCGGTGATACGGGCTGATTTGCCGCTGCGGTCGCGGAGGTAATAGAGTTTCGCGCGGCGGACGGTGCCGCGACGGACGAGCTCGATTGAATCGATGCTCGGGCTGTACAGCGGGAACACCCGCTCGACGCCTTCGCCGTAGCTGATTTTGCGGACGGTGAAGGTTAGGTTGATGCCTTTGCCGCCACGGGCGATGCAGACGCCTTCATAGGCCTGAATACGGGTCTTGGCTTCATCACCGACACCTTCGATGATTTTCACGTTGACGCGGACGGTGTCACCGGGCGCGAATTCGGGAATCTTCTTTGCGGTTTCAGCGAGATGCTTGATCTGGCGCTGCTCAAATTTTTCTAAGTCGTTCATGGCTCTCA
>JAHFPI010000125.1 GCA_023266795.1 Rhodospirillales bacterium | reverse complement strand
GGTTCCTGATCGAGGAGTTGAAACACGCGGCCCCCATCTGGAAGCAGGAGCATTACGAAGACGGCGACAGCGGCTGGGTCGAGGGGCATTCTTTATGCCGGCACGGGTAGAGGGGTTACGCTTTGCGGCTCCACGCTTCATAACCGCCCTGTAAACTATATATATCCGTATATCCGGCGCGCAGCAGGATTTCCGCCGCCGTGCGGCTACGGCCCCCGCGCTGGCAATAAAGGACGTTTGAAACGCCCTTTACCGAGCTGAAGAGTTCCGGATTATGCTGAAGCGCGGAGAGGGGCAGGTGACGGGCGTTGGGGATATGCCCGGTCTCCCATTCCCCCAGCTCGCGGACGTCGACCAGCACGCTATCGGGTATTGTGCGCAGGTCTTGCGGGCTGATTTCAGAAACGATTGTTGCGGCGGAACATGCCGGAGAGGCGTAGGCAAGAGAAATATCCTCTGCGGCGCGGGAGCAGACGGGACAATCCGCCCGCCGGGCGAACGAGAAAATCTGCATTTCAGCCGTTTTCAGGTTGATCGTCCACAGGCGGCCGGCGAGGGTTTCCAGCGATGGATGACCGAGAATGGCTTTTATAGTTTCAGTTGCCTGCAGCGTGCCGATCATGCCGGCCACGGAGCCGAGCACGCCCGCCTCGGCGCAATTCAAAACAATTCCCTGCGGAGGCTGCGGATAAAGGCAGCGGTAGCACGGCGTTCCTTCATGCGGCGCAAAAACGGAAACCTGCCCGTCATAGCCCTGAATAGCGCCGTAAATGACCGTCCGCTCCAGCTTCACGGCAGTATCGTTGATCAGGTATTTCGCGGAAAAGTTATCTGTCCCGTCAATAATGATGTCGTAGCCGGAAAAAAGGGAAACGGCGTTTTTGTCCGTCAGTTCCTCATGATAGGCATGAACCGTGATATCCGGATTGAATTCACGCAGGCGCGCCGCCGCCACTTCCGCTTTGGGCCTCCCCTGATCGTGCGGCGTAAAGAGAATCTGCCGTTGCAGGTTTGAAATATCGACCGTATCAAAATCTATTATGCCTATCGTGCCGATGCCAGCGCCCGCCAGATAAATCAGCGCCGGACATCCCAGCCCCCCCGCGCCGATCACCAGCACCCGCGCCTGCGCAAGGCGCTCCTGTCCGCGCGCACCGATTTCGGGGAGGATGGTCTGGCGGTTGTAGCGATCCATCAACAGCGTCCTCAGCCTAGAATTTAGCGTCCACCATAAACCAGAGTTTATTGGTGTCTGTCAATATCGTACCGGCGTTATAATCAGCGTATTTTGCCGTCACTGTCCAGTCTTTCAGGACAAATCCCTCTGTCTTGAAGGATTTGCTGAGTTGCAGATCCCATTCCGAACCGTAGTCGGCGGAGGTTTTTTCAGCCCTGTAATCGTGGTAAACCGCATCAAAAACCGTGCCGTCGACGTATTGGTTCACGTCGCTGACCTTGTAGGAGAAGCGGCCATAGGCGTCTTCAAGGCCGTTGGCCGGCGTGGTCAGGAACTTGTCCGCCCAGCCGTTGAAAGCGTGCAGCGTGGCCAGCGGTGTCTGGAAAGCGTCTGTTCCGTCGCCGGCGAGGGATTCAAAACCGGCCTGCAGCGTTATATTTTTCCACAGCACACTGGGGGAAAGATGGAAGTAAGCGGCGCTATAGTTATGCGGGTTATCCTTGTAATCGGACTGGTGGGCATACTCGGCCAGATACTGGAACTTCCATTGATCGTCGATGGGGTGCGTTCCTGTCAGCTGGGCGCCGAAGGTTTGCGATGAGAGGGTTTTTGTCTGGTCGATGTCGATGAGATAACCGTATCCGGCAGCTTTCAGCCAGTCCGCGAATTTGTAATCCGCGTGGAACAGATGGCTGTCACCGTCATATTGCGGGATGGCGTTGCTCTTGCCGTTGATCCGGTTGACGTCCCACAGGTAGTAATACCCAAGATTCATGTCTTTGACCGGAGAAAAAGACGCCATGCCCGCATCAAAGGTCTGGTCGTTCTGCCGCCAGTTGACGCTGCCGATAAACCGCTGGTTGTCGAGATTGATAATCTGCCGTCCGATTTTCACGGTCGTCTGCGGGATGCCCGCCCATGAAACCCACAGCTGGTTAAACTCGCTGTTTTCCGGGTCGGCGATGGTCGGATAAGTTCCTTTGCCGTTGACGGTGTCATTAAAATGGTCATCGCCGATATGACGGACGGTCTGGAGATCAACCAAAGCTTTAAAATCATAATAGACGCCCGTTTCAAAGCCAAGGTCGGCGCGGACGGTCGAGGCGATACCCGTGCGGGCAAGGTTGGCCTGATCGACCTTCTCGTACCTATAGCGGACTTCACCGAAAACTTTTCCTTTCCTGATGAGATCTTCCGGATTTTCGGCGCGGGCGGCTGAAAGAGAAAGGAGAACCGTTACGGAGGCAAGGGCTATAATTTTTTTCATGGAACGACCTTTTGGCAAAAGTGGATATTAGGATACAACAAGGCACAAGTACATGTTATGGCCGGCTTGGTACTTGACCTGAATCAAGCCTTACAGCCATGTAAAATTATCTATATTTTTCAATGTATTATGCGGTTTAATTTTTATGAGGGCAGGTATCGCAGCCCTGCTTATCCGCATCGGTGCATATAAAGGCCGTATCGGTATCGCAAAAGTGACAGAGGGCGTAGGCATCTTTCATTTTTATATGTTCCTGATCTATATCGATACCGAAGGACTTCATTTCCTTGAGGGCGCGGGAAAAACTTTCCGGGGTCATGCCAAGCTGATTGGCGATCAGGGATTTTTTGAAAGGCAGGTCCATATCGAGCGCATCATGACCTTTTTCGAGATGAAGCTTAAGAAGGTAATACCCCAGCCTTTGAAGGGGTGTTTTTGTGATGACGCCTTCCAGCTGCTGCAGGGCGCTTTTATAATGCTTTGTGACGATACGCAGAAGGTTTGTCGAAAATTGCGGGTTTGCCAGTACATATTTTCTGATAAATATTTCCGGGATCATCAGTATTTTAGCTGCTTCAACGACCTGAACGGCGATAGGGGAGGCGCCCCCCATGAAAATCACGGCATCCATGCAGGTTTCCCCTGCCCGAAGGATACGGATAGTCGCTTCCTTGCCGTCGCTGTCGCTGCGGTAGGTCTTAACGACACCTTCGACGACATAATAAAGGTATTCCGGCACATCGCCCTGCTGGATCAGCAGGCGACCCGCATCAAAGGTCTGCAACTGGGAAGTACCCAAAATCAGTTCCAAACTTTTCTCGTCCAAGCCGTCAAAAAGCCCCGGCCTGTCCGGGTTATTTTCAGGGGGTTTTAATTTAATATCTTTATGATTTACAGGCATTTTCCGGCTTATATGCGAAAAGGGTGGGGGGCTTGATTCAGGTCAAGTCGCGAGACGGGTAATAATGGCAAGAATCGACTCGTAACTCAAGAAAAGTCTCTATTTTGGGGCTTCCATAAAGGGTATTTTTATGACGGCAGAGGTCGCAAAAACAGAACAGGTCCGGGCGCTTTCGCTGAGTACGCTGGCATTCACCGTCTGTTTTGCCGTATGGACGATTTTTTCCATTATCGGCGTGCAGATCAAACAAAATCTGGGGCTCAGCGATACGCAGTTCGGCCTGCTGGCGGGAACGCCGATTCTGACCGGATCGCTCATCCGTATTTTTCTGGGCATCTGGACGGACCAGTATGGCGGGCGCGTCGTCTACGCCTGTGTGATGCTGGCCGCCGCTCTTGCGACATATCTGCTGACCAATGCCGAGACTTACCCGCAGTTTCTGGTAGCGGCGCTGGGCGTCGGGATTGCCGGCGGCTCCTTTGCCGTGGGCGTCGCCTATGTATCGAAGTTTTTCGCAACAAAATCACAGGGGACGGCTCTGGGCATTTTTGGCGCGGGGAATATCGGTGCCGCTGTCACCAAGTTCTGCGCGCCTTTCGTGATGGTGGCTTATGGCTGGCAGACGGTGGCGCAAGTCTGGGCCGGTGCATTGGTTGTCATGGCCCTGCTCTTTCTCGCCTTCTCGAAGGATGACCCTGACCTGAAGCACCGCCGCGTGCACGGCCTCAAGGCCAAAGGCACCTGGCTGCAGATGCAGCCGCTGAAGAATTTGCAGGTCTGGCGTTTTTCACTTTATTATTTCTTTGTGTTTGG
Source organism: Rhodospirillales bacterium (assembly GCA_023266795.1). Taxonomy (GTDB): domain Bacteria; phylum Pseudomonadota; class Alphaproteobacteria; order Micavibrionales; family UBA2020; genus PALSA-926. The sequence continues at coordinate 1,555 of JAHFPI010000125.1, read as the reverse complement.
CGCCTTTGTCGCGCTTTCGCTGTGGCTGCCGCATTACCTGATGGGGGCATACAGTCTGGACATCAAAACTGCGGGCATGATCGCGGCGGCTTATTCCGTTCCGGCGAGCCTGTTCCGCGTGGTCGGCGGCTGGCTGTCCGACAGGGTGGGGGCGCGGCTGGTCATGTATGTGACGTTTCTGGTCTCCGTCATTTGCTGTTTCCTCCTGTCCTACCCGTCAACGCACTATGTCGTCGAAGGCACGGACGGTCCCATCGAGTTCACACTCCGCATGACGCTGCCGGTCTTTATGGTGCTGATTTTTACGCTGGGATTTTTTATGTCGCTGGGCAAGGCCGCCGTCTACAAGCATATACCCGTTTACTACCCGACTCACGTCGGCGCGGTCGGCGGGCTGGTGGGGATGATGGGCGGGCTGGGCGGCTTCGTGCTGCCGTTCGCCTTCGGGGTTCTGCGGGACATGACGCATATCTGGACGAGCTGCTTCATGCTGTTGTTCGTCCTTGTTTCAACGGCGCTGATCTGGATGCATGTTTCCATTATCATGATCGAGCGCAAGCGGCATCCCGAGCTGAGGGAAATGAAGTTTTTCCCTGAACTTGAGAAAAAAATGGGCGGAAGCGCATAATCCGGTTTAGAAGGAGTGAGAAAAATGGCCAAAGATATTACAAAATGGGATCCGGATAACGAGACGTTCTGGACGGCCGAAGGGAAGTCAGCGGCCTACCGCAACCTGTGGATTTCCATTCCCTGCCTGCTGTGCGGGTTTGCGGTATGGATTTACTGGAGCGTCATTACGGTGCAGATGCTCAATCTGGGCTTCGCGTTCAGTAAGGCGGATCTTTTCACTCTCAACTCCATCGCCGGGTTTGCGGGTGCGACGCTGCGCATACCAAGTTCCTTCTTTGTACGCATTGCTGGCGGCCGGAATACGATCTTTTTCACCACGCTGCTGTTGCTGATACCGGCCTACGGCACAGGCATCGCCCTGCAGGATATTAATACCCCGCTGTGGCAGTTTCAGGCGCTGGCGCTGCTGTGCGGCTTCGGCGGCGGCAACTTTGCGGCCTCCATGTCCAATATCAGCTTTTTCTTTCCCAAGAAGATGCAGGGGCTGGCGCTGGGGCTGAATGCGGGGCTGGGCAATTTCGGCGTTACCTCGACCCAGATCATTATTCCCTTCGTCATGACGCTGGGCGTTTTCGGCGGCAGCTCGATGCTGTTAAAAATAGACAGCGGCACGCTGATCGGCAAGATCGCGGCAGGCTCCGAAACATGGATTCACAACGCCGGATTCATCTGGGTCGCCATCCTGTTGCCGTTCGTCATCCTGTCATGGTTCCTGATGAACAACATCAAGACGGAGAATGTCACACCGAACCCGGGCAATCCACTGGCAGCGTTTTTCAAGATCGCGGTGATGCTGCTCATCGGCTTTGCCACGGCGGTTTCCGGCCTCTGGTTTATCCTGCCCGCCAGCGCCAATGGCGCGGGCTACAACGTCAGTAAATGGCTGGTCATGCCGGTGGTTATTGCGATGACGGTCGGGTTGCTG
>JAHFPI010000124.1 GCA_023266795.1 Rhodospirillales bacterium | reverse complement strand
TTTACGAAGGCCGGGAGAAGATGCGCGACGGCAAGCGCCTTTCCGCCCTCAGAAAATTTGCTTCCTTCGGCGCAACAGTTTTGCTGGGCCGCAAGCAGCGGTTTAATGTTTCATCTGAAAAGGACGCGCTGGCCAAAATGTATAAGGGCCGGCTTTTCCTCGTGAGCAACAACCTGCTGACGCCAAAGAAAAGCCATTTCCGGCTCATCACGCCCGGCAAGGCGAGAGCCGTCGTCGAAAATCTGCTCTTCAGAGGAAATATGACTGAAGGCCGGCTTGCCTTTTACGCCGTCCCTGCGGGGGCCGCCTGCCTGCCCAATGTGGCAAGGCATTTGCAGGACGGCGAATGGCTGGAGAAAAACCGCGTGATAATGGAAGTTGCCCAGGAGTTTCATATCTCGCCGCCCAACGACATCCCGGAAGCGAAAGTCGTGCTCGACGGCGAGGTCAGGAAAATGAATTTTCCGCTGGATGTAAAGATACTTCCCGGCGCGCTGAAAGTCTGCCGGCCGCTGTAGCCGCTGATTTATGGGGTGCTGAAATAAGGGTGGATGACCTTGTCTCCCGCAACAATCCCCAGCGCCCGTGCGCGTCCGCCGTTGAGCTCCAGCACACCGCTGACCGGAACTTCCGAGCTGATGCCCTCCAGAGATTGAGGCTCGGCGTTTTCATGGATGGTTTTAATCGTGCCGTCAGGGGCGATAAACAGCATATCGAGCGGGATCAGGGTATTTTTCATCCAGAAGCGCGTGACATCCGTCCGGCCCAGCTCAAACAACATGCCGTGGTCAGGTTCCATGCTCTTGCGGAACATCAGGCCGATTTCCATGTCCACCGGCGTCGCGGCGATTTCGACTTCAAAGCTGCGGGTAACGCCGCCCTTACCGGCGATCTCCAGTTTTTCAAGATGCGCGTCGCCATTTGCTGCGGCAACGAAATAAGAAGCGCCTGCCAGTGCCATCACCATCCCCGCTATCGTTAATATAAAAGGCCAGCGTAATTTCATGCGACCTCCGGCAGCGCCTGCGAGAGCCGCCCGCCCATGCGGAAAGGTTCGATGCGGGTGCAGAGCCCTGTTTTCGGGTCGATGTCCACCATCGTCCCGCACAGCGTCACGGGGCCTTCCGCCGGACGCAGTTTTTCCCCCGGCATCTTGCGGACGAAGCGGTTCACCGCCAGCGTCGCATCCATGCCGATCACGCTGTCATAGCTGCCGCACATGCCGGCATCCGTCTGATAGCCTGTGCCCTGCGGCAGGATCTGCGCGTCCGCCGTCGGGATATGCGTATGCGTGCCCACGACAAAAGAAGCCCGCCCGTCGCAATAATACCCCATCGCCATTTTTTCGCTGTTCGCCTCGCCGTGTACGTCAATAATGATTGCGTTCACGTCCTTGCCGAGACGGTTCGCCTTGCAGAGCTTGTCCATCGCCGCGAAAGGGTCGTCCAGCGCGTCCATGAACAGCCGCGTCATCACGTTGGTCACCAGAATTTTATGGCCGTGCGCGGTCTGGATGATATAAGCGCCCTTGCCCGGCGCCGCCTCCGGATAGTTGATCGGGCGCAGCAATTTCGGGTCGCCGCCGATATAGGCGATGATCTCGCGCTGGTCCCAGATATGGTTGCCGGTGGTGATGCAATCCACCCCCGCCTTATAAAAATCGTCGCAGATCTGGGCGGTAATGCCGAAACCGTTCGCCGCGTTCTCGGCGTTAACGATCACGGCGTCCAGCTTGTAATTCCGGCGCAGGTCGGGAAGCCGCGCGATGATTTCATCCCGCGCATTGCGTCCGACCACGTCGCCCAGAAAAAGTATTCTCATTTATAAATATTCCTGTCTGTTATGACCATATCCAGTTTAGCATCATATTCTTCCACAGGAAGCGCGTCATATCCCTGTTCCTCATAGGCAAGACCTATCGCCAAAACCGGCTTCATGCCCCTGAGGCGGGCAATCGTCCTGTCGTAAAAGCCCGCGCCATAGCCAAGCCGATGACACTTTGTATCAAAAGCCGCCAGCGGCACAAGAAGAATATCAGGCTCCAGCCCCTCGCCCGCCGCAGGCTCCGCAATGTTGAATGGGCTGGTAGTCATCGGCGTGAGTTCCGTCCAGGCGCGGAACTCCAGCGGCAGCCCCTTGCCCGCCACATGCGGCAGGGCGCAAGTGTGCCCCCGCTGCAGCAATTCCCGCAGCACCGGCAGGTCGTCCAGCTCACCCCGCATCGGCGCGTATCCGGAGACAACGACCCCCGCCGGTACCTGCACATGGCTGAAAAAAGCCTCAAAAACGGCGCGCGCCGCCCTTTGGCGGGCCTCGGGGGGAATCTGCAGCCGCCGCTCCAGAAACGTCAGGCGCAGGGCAGATTTTGAGGGGCGCTGATCTGTCACATGTTTTCCTGAAATAAAAATGGAAGGCTGCCACCTGAGCCGTGGACGGGGATTATCCGCTAGGCCCTGTAAACAGGTGGGTGCCATGTAATCAAACCACGGTCTGACCAGCGACAGCTCCCAATCTAACGATCATCGGCCTCTGGGACAGTGCTGTCTCACGCACTCTGCAGCAGCCTTCCGGAAACTAATATAAGCGTTTATCCGATTTTAATCAACTGAAGTCTTAAGAAACCTGCTGGACGCGGCTGGCAACGCCTTCGATCCGCTTGGTGAGCTGTTCCAGAACCTTCAAAACGGCCTGTTCCTCGTCCTTGTTGACGGCGGCGGGCGCCGGAGCGGCAGCCGCACGGGAAGCACGCGGCGCATCACCGACCTGCTCGCGCGTGTCGAACAATTCATCCGCCAGCACCAGCGATGTCAGCACCATCAGGTGCGCATCGTTATAGGCGGCGCCGGAGCGTGAAATCTGCTGCAGCCGCTGGTCGATATAAGACGCCAGATCAACAATGCGGCCCTCCTGTCCGTTATCGCAGGAAATATCATAGGAACGACCGTTAATGTAAATTGTTACCTCAGCCACAGTTTTACTCCTCGGTTAATAGCATTTCGAGACGGTTGATCGTCTGATCGAGCTTTGCTGCGATCTTGCGATTCACCTCGCGTTCATTGCGCGCATTCAGATCAAGCTGCGGCTCTTCTTTTTGTTTTTTGACGACATAGAAACGTTTTTCAATTGCCGTCTCGAGAGAGCCAAGCGCCTTATCCAGATTTTCAAGAGCGGGTTTTAATGAAGACTTCATGACGAATCCTTATTCACTTCGATGACTATTTTTATAATGATCTCAGCATAAAATTCCTGAAGCCTCACGTCAATTGATATAAAAAAAATGCAGCAGGTTATCGCAGCCTGTGGATAAAAAAATTTGCGGCGTTTTATAGTCGTTTTAATTAAGAATCCGTCACCCCCGCGAAGGCGGGGGTCCATCCTCACTGGTGGTTCTCATGGATTCCCGCCTTCGCGGGAATGACAAATTTCCTTGCACGGTCTGGTTTCCTGTTAAATCTTTATTAACGATATGTAAATATAATGGCCTTATGAAAGAACCGGATTTAAAAAAGCTTCTCCCTGCTGTTGAAAAGGTCGCGCGACGGGCGGGAAATGAAATTATGAAGCATTATGAAGGCACTAACGTCTACATTAAAAGTGATGGTAGCAATGTGACGGATGCGGATTATGCCGCTGAAAACATCATCCTGCCCGCCCTCAGAAGGCTGACCCCGGGCATTCCAATCGTTTCCGAGGAGCGTGTCGCCAAAGGCGATATTCCGGACATCAGCAAGGGCACTTTCTGGACGGTTGACCCGCTGGACGGCACCCACGAATTTATCAACAAGACCGGCGCCTTTGTCGTCGCCATTGCGCTGATTGTCGACAGCAAGCCGGTCATGGGCATTGTTTACCATCCGGCGATGGATCTGATGTACTCCGGCATGGGCCCCGGCACCGCCACCAAAGTCGATAAGGACGGAGTCTGCACCTCCCTTGCCGCCGGAAAAACGGTATCCGAAGAGATGCGTGTATTGTTGAATCCACCTTATACCGATGTCAGGCGCGTTAAAGGCTATCTGGCCAAGCAGTTCGGCGCCGCTGCCCGGATTGACGGCAAAAGCGGCATCCTGCGCGCCTGTCAGGTCGCCGACGGACTGGCGGATATAGCCGTCGTCTATGCCAGCAAAAGCAAGGGCCGCACCGCCTTCTGGGACGTGGCGCCGGGTCATGCCATTGTCGAATCAGCTGGAGGGCGGGTTGAAACGCTGGACGGCCAGCCGTTGCTTTACGATTCCGCCGACCTACAGGTCCCCCCGCACGTCATCCTCTCGCCGCTGCGAACGTCAGCGGCCACAGCGCATAAACAAAAACCCTCGATAGATAATTAAGGGGTCTTCGGCGATTGTACGCCGGGCTTTTTCTTCGGAGACCCGATCTGGGAATCAATCTCATTGAACAACTCATCCCTTAATGAAAGGGTGAGTTCATGAATCGCAATAACGGCCTTCACTTTTTCAGCGGTGCTCATCTGGTTAAAAGCGGTCCTGATATGCTTCAGGTCAGGATTAATGTCCTTGTCGTAGTCCTTCAAAGTCTGCAGAAAAGTTCCAAAAGAATCGCGGTTTTGGTTAGCCATGGCTTTCTCCTCGCTAAAAACTGAATAGCGCCAATATAGCCGTGATTCGGTAAAAGTCAACGCCTTCCGGAAAACAGAACCGTATGCCTTGCTATAGTTAAATCTAAAATCACCCATACACGCCACCCCCGCGCAGGCGGGGGTCTGGACACCGCGAAGCGGCATTTATGAAGATGTGCCGGATGCCCGCCTTCGCGGGCATGGCGTAAAGGTAATTTTGGATTCAGCTATAGTGCGGCTTCAGATTGAACGTATAAAACCTCGCCACGCCGGATTTATTCCGGCGTCCATGGATGCCGCAACAAGTGCGGCATGGCGGATTTTTTTAGTTGTCTACGTTCAATCTGAAACCGCTCTAGTGCGACTGGAGGTTGATACCGCCGCCTTTTCTCTGCTTGAGCGTCGCCTGCTTGGCGGTGGTCTCCGCTTGCTGGAAATCAACCTGTCCGCGCTGCGCCACGCTCACATGCGACCACAACGTCCGCATATCGGCGATGCGACCTGCCCAGAGATTGGGGGCAAAAACCTGCGCCAGCTGGTTTTTCTCCGCCAGGATGCTGATGAGCGTATAGCCATCACGGTCTTTGGAGAGGTAATCAGCCATCGTGAGCGGCTCGCCGCTTTGTTTTGCAATCGCGGCAACCTTGTCAAAATGGCCGAACTTCACGGCGCTCATCAGGCAGGTATTGCCCAACTCGCCCGAAGGCACGCGCAGGTCAGATGTTGTCAGCGGCTCGCCGCACTGGTCGAGGAATGACCGGAGGGAATCGAACCTGTCCCAGACGGCCTTGAGACCCAACGGGAACACGGGTTTTCCATGCGTCGCATCGTTGAGCGGCGTCAGCAAATCAGCCTTGCCCGTTACGATCATGCCCTGAAAATACTTCGTGTAGGTCAGGCTTTCCGCTTCCGCATAGGCATTGTTGAAATCATAGGTCGTCATCGGCGACGTCTTCCAGCCCTCGAGAACATTCGACCAGAGGCTCAGCATCTCCGGCAAACGATCCGTCCAATGGGCGGGCGTAAAGACCTTGTTCAGCGCCTTATGCTCGGCTGCCCGTGAAAGGATATTTTTGGCGAAGGCCACCTGCTTGATATAGTCGGCGAATTCCAGACGCTCGCCGTGCTCCGCGAGTATCCTGACGATGGCA
>JAHFPI010000123.1 GCA_023266795.1 Rhodospirillales bacterium | reverse complement strand
CGATTGCCTTTATGCACCTGACGGCGGATCCACTGGGCAACACCCTCGCCCTGCCGTTCTTCAAGAACGTCCTGCTCAACCTCGGCTGGTTTTTCGCGGCCTTCGGCGTGCTGGTCATCGTCGGCGCTGCCAATGCCGTGAACCTGACCGACGGCCTCGACGGCCTTGCCATCGGCTCCATCATGATCGCCACCGCCTGCTTCGGCGTGATTTCCTATCTGGTCGGCAATGCGGTATTCGCCAATTACCTGCAGATCCACAACGTGCCGGGCGCGGGCGAGCTGGCGGTTTTTTGCAGCGCGCTGGTCGGCGCGGGCCTCGGCTTCCTCTGGTACAACGCCCCGCCCGCCGCCGTGTTCATGGGCGATACCGGCTCGCTCTCCATGGGCGGCGCACTGGGCGCCATCAGCGTCATCACCAAACATGAAATCGTGCTGTGCATCATCGGCGGGTTGTTCGTGATGGAAACATTATCGGTCATCATTCAGGTGGTCTCTTTCAAGACCCGTGGCAAACGCGTCTTTAAAATGGCCCCGATCCACCACCACTTCGAAAAACTCGGCTGGGCCGAAACCACCGTGGTAATCCGCTTCTGGATCATCGCCATCATTCTGGCGCTGGTGGGGCTTTCGACGCTGAAGTTGAGATGACGATGTCCTTTGTTATAAATTTATATTTCTCACATCGTCACCCCCGCTTCACGCGGGGGTCTGGCAGGCCGTCCGGCCGTCTTATAAGTCACAAGACGCGTGGACACGCTTCCGGATGCCCGCGCAAGGCGGGCATGACGGGAGAGGGTGAAAAATGAAAAAAATTCCAAAATCTGTCTGGATATTGCTGGGGCTGGTGGCGACGATATATGCGGCATGGAGCATCGCCTATCCTTCCACTGCTGTGCGCTACCGCATGACGGTGACCCTTGAAACCCCAGAAGGCATAAAAACGGGTTCTGCCGTGAGGGAAGTGGCTATAGAGAAGTCGCCTCAATTTCTCGGCTCAACAAGCGTTGGTGCCGTAGGGGTAACAAGGGGGGAAGCCGTAATTGTAGATTTAGGCAAGCACGGGGTTTTGTTCGCGCTTATGCGCGGCGGAGTTGGTGGCATTGACTATGGTGGTTATATTTTAACCACGGCTTTTCCCTCCGGGAACGACCCCTTCAGCCGTGAAGGTATAGGCTATTATCGCTCTCTAAAAAACGCCAAGACCACACTGACACCGCAGCAATATCCGATGTTCGTGCGGTTCAGAGATTTGAACGATCCGAAGACGGTGGAGGCCATATCTCAATATAATGATCGGGATATGCCGACCGGGTACGGCGGCATGGCAAAAACTGCTGTAGAAGTGTTCGGCGCGGGCATCAAGCTAAAAGAAGTGACGATCGAGATAACGCGTGATTCGGTTACGACAGGGATTGAGAAGTTGCTGCCGTGGCTGCCGCAGACCAAAGGATATATATCTGGACAATTCTTGGGCGGTGCAGGGTTGTTGAACCAGTTAGACAAGGGCGACTTTTATAAGGGATCAAAATAATGGACGACACTCTTTTTAAAGCAATTCTGGCGATGGACTCATATAATCGCGGCTATAACTATGGTATTGATCTTAATATCCGAAACGCAAACGGTGATATTATTCAACAATCTGATGCGCCAGATATAACTCATATTGGAAATGCGACTGTTTATAAAAACCTAGGAAATGCAGACGCCCAAAACATCGGCTTCTACGGAATCGCCTATACCCTATCGAGTGGAAATGTGGTGATTTCCTATCGCGGCACGGATTCCCTGTTTGGCACCTCTACCATTGGCAGTGACTGGTATAATGGTTACGGTGTTGCGTTAGGCCATCCGGATGGCCCGGAAGGCGCTATGGCGTTCAGCTTTTACAATGCCGTTGACTTGGCCGCAGCGGATAACGTTTCTATTTCTACGACAGGGCACTCCCTCGGCGGCGGGCTGGTCAATGGGGAAAGAAATAACAGTTTGTCTGGAAGCGCATGATCGACCTCAAACCGCTCAAACCGCAGCTCAACAACAAACCCGTCGCCATTGTCGGCCTTGGGAAGAGCGGGGTTGCGGCTTATGAGGCGTGCAGGGCGGCGGGGATTGCAACGGTGTTGTGGGATGATAATGCGGCGGCACGGCAGGGGCTGCCGACGGAAGACCTGACGCAGGTGGATTTCAGCCGTTTTGCGCTGCTCTGCCTTGCGCCCGGTATTCCGCTGACGCATCCGGCGCCGCACCCGACCGTAATGCAGGCGCGGAAGGCGGGCTGCGACATTGTCTGCGACATCGAGCTGTTTCACCGCGCGCACCCGGCCATCAAAACCATCGGCATCACCGGCACGAACGGCAAATCGACCACCACGGCGCTGATCGGGCATATTTTAAAAACCGCCGGCGTTGAATCCGCTGTCGGCGGCAATATCGGCGATGCGGCGCTGTCGCTGCCGCAATTATCGGACAAAGGCGTTTATGTGTTCGAGTTGTCTTCCTATCAGCTTGACCTGTGCCCTACCTATACGCCGGACATCGCTGTCCTCATCAACCTCGCGCCCGACCATCTCGATCGCCACGGCGGGATGGAGGGCTATATCGCCGCCAAGAAAAAAATCTTTCGTGGTAAGGGCGGCGGCATCGTCGGGCTTGATGATGAATGGTCGCGGGAAGTGTACGGCGAGGTCGCCAATTCGGCGCGCCACGATATTCCCGTCTCCTGCCTCAGCCCGCTGGCCGAAGGCATATCGGTGACACCGGAAGGCCTCCTGAAAGATAATGGCCGCGAAATCCTTGACCTGAAACCCTGCCGCGCTTTGCAGGGCCAACACAACTGGCAGAACGCGGCGATGGCTTATGCGACCTGCACGGCGGCGGGGGTTACGGCGGCGCAGATCATCGCAGGCCTGAAAACCTTCCCCGGCCTCGCGCACCGGCAGAACATCGTCGCTGTTTGTAACGGCGTCACCTATATCAACGACAGCAAGGCCACCAACGATCAGGCGGCGGCCATGGCGCTCCGCACCTATGACCCGATTTACTGGATTGCGGGCGGGAAGCCGAAAGACGGCGGTTATAGCGACTGCGAAAAATACATCCGCCATGTGCGTCATGCTTTTCTTATCGGCGATGCGCAGCAAAAAATGGCCGCGTGGCTTAAAACGCAGGATGTTCCCTTCACCCTGTCCGGCACGCTCGACAAGGCGGTGGCCGCTGCCCACGGCCTGGCGCAGCAGGAGAAACTTCAAAACGCCGTCGTCCTGCTCTCGCCCGCCTGCGCCAGCTTCGACCAGTTTAAAAACTTCGAACAGCGCGGCGAGGCCTTCGTCGATCTGGTCAAAAAAACCACTTCCGGCGCGAAGGACGCCTGCGCATGAAAAAAACCGCGCGCACCGACAAATCGATCCTCAGCCGCTGGTGGTGGTCCGTCGACCGCCTGACGCTGGCCGCGCTGGGAATCCTGATTATCAGCGGCATCGTGCTGGTCACGGCCGCCTCGCCGGCGGTCGCGGAACGGCTGGGGCTTCACCCCTTTTACTTCGTTTACCACCAGCTCGCCTTTCTGGTGCCGACCATCGCGCTGATATTTGGCATTTCCCTGATGGACCAGAAAATGCTCTGGCGCACGGCCTGCGTCACGCTGGCCGCCGCCATGGTCCTGATGATGGCGGCGATTTTATTCGGCACCGAGGTCAAGGGCGCCACGCGCTGGGTCTCCATCATGGGCTTTACCCTGCAACCCTCCGAATTCGCAAAACCTACTTTTGCCATTGTCAGCGCCTGGCTGATGGCGCGTCATCGCTCTATAGAAAACTTTCCCGGCTACCAGCTGGCGACGGCGCTTTATCTGGTTGTGATCTGCCTGCTGATGCTGCAGCCGGATTTCGGCATGTCTGTCGTGCTTTCCTCCATCTGGGGCATACAGATATTCCTCTCCGGCCTGCCGATGCTGCTGATCGCCGCGCTGGCAGGGCTGTTCGTGCTGGGCATTTTCGGCGCCTACATGTTTTTTCCGCATGTCGCCAGCCGTATCGACCGCTTTCTCGACCCCGCCGCCGGCGACAACTATCAGGTGCAGAAATCACTGGACGCTTTCAGCAACGGCGGGTTGTTCGGCACCGGCCCCGGCCACGGACAGGTCAAGCTGACCCTGCCCGACGCCCATGCGGATTTTATTTTTGCCGTGGCGGGGGAGGAATTCGGCATGTTTGCCGTCATTCTCCTGATACTGCTGTTTTATTTCATCATCGTCCGCAGCATCGTCCGCATTTTTCGCAACGACGACCTGTTTATCATTCTCGGCGTCAGCGGGCTGCTGATGCAGTTCGGCCTGCAAAGCCTGATCCATATGGGCTCCTCGCTGCAACTGCTCCCCGCCAAGGGCATGACGCTGCCGTTTATCAGTTATGGCGGCTCATCCTTGCTGTCGCTGGGGCTGGGCATGGGGATGCTGCTGTCCCTGACCCGCAAACGGCAACAGAACCGGTCTCACGATGAACCCTGAAACAATCATTTTAGCCGCAGGTGGCACGGGCGGGCATCTTTATCCGGCGGAAGCTCTGGCGCAGGAGCTTCTCGACCGGGGGCATACCGTCATCATCATCACCGACAAGCGCGGCACGGCCTTTCAAAAGCTGGGCGAAAAGGTGCGCATCGACTGCGTACGCGCCGCCACGCTGAAACCCGGCATCCTCAGCAAGATAAAAGCCGTCATTGATATAGAAGTCGGCATTCTGCAATCCTTTTTTCTCCTCGGAAAATACAAACCCGCGCTGATCGTAGGCTTCGGAGGCTATCCGTCCTTCCCCGCCGTCATTGCAGGGCAGATCATGGGATACCCGACTATCCTTCATGAACAAAACGCGGTGCTGGGCAAGGCCAACGTATGGCTCGCCTACGCCGCGAAAAAAATCGCCGTTTCGCTGCCCGACACGCGCGGCATCAAGCCTGTCGATCAGGCCAAGGTTGTGCTGACCGGCAATCCGGTGCGTGCCGGCATTCGCACCGCGCGAAACAATCCTTACCCGCCCGTTGACGGCAGCTTCGAAATTTTCATTACCGGCGGCAGTCAGGCGGCCAAGGTTTTCAGTGAGGTCGTACCGGAAGCCGTGCAGCAACTGCCGGAGGATATTAAAAAACGCCTGCGCATCGTCCATCAGTGCCGGGAAGGAGATATCCCCGCCACGATAGAGAAATACCGAACGGCGGGCGTGACGGCTGACATAAAAGCCTTTTTTAACGATATGCCGGAGAGATTATCGGCCTGTCATCTGTTTATCGGACGCTCCGGCGCCTCGACGGTGGCTGAAACCGCCGTGGTGGGGCGTCCGGCCATTTTCGTCCCCTACCCCGGCCATGCCGACCAGCAGCAACTGCACAACGCCGAACTCATCGCCAGAAAAGACGGCGCGTGGATTATCCAGCAGGAGCAGTTCACGCCGCAATTTCTGGCACGACAGATCGAACAGCTCGTCAAAAATCCCGCCCTGATTGAAAACGCCGCCAAAGCCGCCCGCGCCTGCGGCCAGCCGGAAGCCGTAAAAAATCTTGCCGATCTTGTTGAGCGGGAATTAGCGCATCGCCATTAAAAGCTGCGGCACTTTCAGGACGTTTTGCGGCGCCATGACAGCCCTCAGAAGCTTCTTGTCTTTCAGCACAGCCGCCATCTGCCGGACGCCCAGACCGTCATTTTCGGGCTTCTGCATTTCGGCCCTGATGGCATCCATCGTCACCTGAGCAGAAAGAGC
>JAHFPI010000122.1:1791-5794 GCA_023266795.1 Rhodospirillales bacterium | reverse complement strand
ACCGGGGAAGGTGTTCCGCAAAGTCTCCACAAGTTTTTCCGCGCGGGTTACTTTCTGTTCCAGAACAACGTTGCCGAGCAGCGTAAACTTGAAGAAAATCCTGACGGAACCCCGCTCTTCGCCGGCGCCGGGATTTTTCCGCCCTGCCGCGCCCACAACCGGGCTCAGGACATCGTTGGCATTATGCTCATACGTCAGCTGGCTCAGCTTGATGTCGCTGGCCAGTACGCCGCGCAGAATATTCAGCGTCGGAGTAATGTTAACGCCGCTGTTGCCGACCGTCTTCCTGACCGCCATGACGCCCTTAATAATATCCGGCTTGACGCCGAAGGCCTCGAAAACTTTCGACGCCTGCGCATACTCCTGCTCCTTCAGCGCCTTATTGCTTTGCCGCAGGGTTATATCCTCCTTGAAGCCGAGGTAACTCTGATATTCGCCGGAGATAAAATAGCTCACGCCCATAAAGACTACCGCCAGCAAAACAGCTATCACACGCGCATAGCGGCGAGGCACCATGATCCGCTGGATGCTCGGCACAACAACCGGTACAGACAAGGCTCTCTTCCGTGCCGCCCAGGCGGCGTGCAGCGCATCGCCGAAGTTGGTCTCCCCGAGCGATATGCCCCTTGAACCGATGGCGCTCAGCGCCTCGGCCGTCGTCAGACATTGAAAGTTGGTAACAGGCAGGGACTTCTCGTTAAAAAACTGTTTCTCGATATTGCCGCAGATGACAATGACATCCAGCCCCTCTTCGGGGGTGTAGCCAAAACGGGAAATATAAGTGAGCGTGGCCTTGAATTCACGCATCACCTCGTCTGCCCAGCCCGGACCCTGAACGCCCGCTTCGGACGTCGGCGTCATACGGGTAAGGGCCAGATTGCCGTTTTTCACGACAACCTGCCGCAGCCCGCCTGTCTCGTGCTGCGCGATCAGCACCGCCCAGCCGGATTGCTTGACCTCTTTGCCAAATACCTTGTTACGCAGCGCCGTCACCAGCCCCGCCGACTCTGCGGGCAGGAGGCCGAAACCGGCAACGGGGACTCCCGCCTCCAGCATGTCAGCGGCAATCTTATCGAGACGTTCCGTCTCCGGCAGCGCCACAAACAGGTAGAAGGGCGGCTCTTTGAGCGGTTTGATCAGGATGGAAGCCCGGACCGGATAACTCGGGAAAGCCATGTCCAGCTTGCGTTTGATATAGCGGATGCGGTCGAACAGGACCAGCTTCGGGATATTTTCTTCTTTGCGGTAGGTCTGGTCAGAGCCATCGAACAGGATGAGCACAGGATCGCCACGGTTCTGCTCGGTGAAAGCCTCGATCAGCTGCTGGTCAAAATTGGGCACTTCCCAGGAAAGAGCCGTTTCATGCTCGATGCCCCGCGCCGTCGGCCCGAAGAGAGCCACCCCTTCCCCGCCGACCAGTAAAACCCTCTTTCCCGAACCGAATAATGCCATTGCCTCAACTCCCTATAGAGCCAAAACTGTCGTAAATGGGGCCGAACACGGCGGCGGCGATCCACAAAATCATCCCCCCCAGAATAACCGTCAGCGTCGGTTCGATCATCTGGATCATCGCATCGACTGCCTCATTCACATCCTTGTCGTAGAACTCGGCGACCTGCTCGAGAACGCCCGTCAGATTACCCGATTCCTCGCCGACTTTCACCATCCGCACGACCAGCGACGGAAATTCCCCCGACCGCTGCAGGGCCGTCGACAACGGAAACCCCTCCTGCACCTGCTGCCGGACCAGGTCCAGCGCATCGACAATCACGACATTGCCCGCCGTCATCTTGGCTGCGTCCAGGCATTTCAGGATGTCCAGCCCGCTGGTGAACAGGACGCCGAACGTCTGGCAGAACTGCGACAGGGATATTTTGCGGATAACCTGCCCCGCCACCGGCATATGCAGGGCAATATAATCCGTCCGGTACCTGAACCCCGGCGACATGGCGCGGCCGGCGCGGAGAAAAATATACAGCGCAACCATAACACCAAGAATATAGAGGAAATAATTGGCGAAAAAATCCGAAGTCGCGATCAGCGCCCGTGTCACGGCGGGCAGTTCCTGCCCGATGTCCTTAAGGAATCCCACGACCTGCGGCACCACGACCGACATCATCATCCAGATCACGCCCACCACCACCACCACCAGGATTTTCGGATAACGCGTGGCCTTCTTGACCTTGCTCCGCATGGCGTCCGTCCACTTGAGGTGCTTGATGACCTGCGAGAAAGAAGCGATCAGGTTCCCCGTCTCTTCCCCTGAACTGATCAGCGAAATGAAAATCGGCTCAAAAACAGCAGGATGCTTGGCAAGCGCGGCGGAAAGGGAGCTTCCCTCCGCAACCTCGCGGTAAACATCCGACATGATGTCCCGCAGGCGCGGCGAGTCCGTGGTATCGCGCACATCCGACAACCCGTCCAGCAGAGGAACGCCGGCTTTTTGCAACTGCTCCATATGGACGAACATCTGAATTACGTCGCGGATCTTGACTTTTCCGGCAGTAAAAACGGCGAACTTCCCGGACTTTTCGGACATCTCCTTGCAATCGATGAGCGCAAGGCCGCCCTCGTCCAGTCGTGTCGTCAGATCAGATTCGTTGGCGGCTGTCACCACGCCCCGGACTGCGCGCCCCTGCGCGTTTACTGCCCTGTAACTGAATTTCGGCATAAACCTCTGCCTAACCCCCTCACAAAAAAAGAAGAAATAGCCTTTGTATTGTTACAACAATTAACAGGATAAGCAAAGATATTAGCAGAGGGCCGGAAATCCTGAAAACGCCGCGCCACAGCCGCCGGAACCTGTGGACAGGTTGCGGGAAAAAAGATTCTTCAGCAGGTTTTCAGAAAATTTGTAATATCAGACGGCATCATCGGGGGCAGCGCCGCCGTCCGTGTTTGTTTCCGCAGTGCCGGCGTCTTTGGCCTCGGCTTCAGCGTCTTCTTCATCTTCGCCGAAATCCTCTTCCTGCATGGCGCCGCCAGCAACGTCTGCCGCCGCAGCTTCATTGGCCACAGCCGCCCACTCGTTCTCGCCTTCCATAATGTCAATGATCTCTTCTTCGTCTTCTTCGACTTCAATGACTTTCTGGTGGTTTTTAATGAGTGATTCGCCCAGCGCTTCGAGGGAAATGTCCGTATCGGCGATTTCGCGCAGGGAAACAACGGGGTTTTTATCGTTGTCACGGTCCACCATGATCGCGGCGCCGGAGCCGATTTCACGCGCCCGCTGGGACGCCACGAGAACCAGCTCAAACCGGTTTGGAATTTTCAGGATACAATCCTCAACTGTGACACGCGCCATGATTAACACACACCCTTCAAAAAATTTACAAAATCCGATCGTCTTTATAAGGCCTTACACGCTGACTTGCAAGGGGATTCGTTTCCAAAATGTTCTCCCGCCGGTTAATTTTTTACGTTTAATGACTTGACAGATAAATTGGAAAACATGTATATACTCTCTCTCATACCGCAGTGCACCATACGGAGAACCCCTTGAAAAATAAGAATAATAATGATTTCCGTCACGCCAATTTTTTCTATCCGGAAGAGAAGCTGGCCGTATTCATAGACGGGGCGAATCTTTATGCCGCTGCCAAAAACCTTGAATTCGACATCGACTATAAGCGCCTGCTGAGCTGGATTTCGGCGCAGAGCCGTCTGGTGCGCGCCTTTTATTATACCGCCCTGCTGGAAGACCAGGAGTATTCCCCCATCCGCCCGCTGATCGACTGGCTGGATTATAACGGCTATACGATGGTCACCAAGCCCGCCAAGGAATTCACCGATCCGCAGGGCCGGCGCAAAATCAAGGGCAACATGGACATCGAACTGGCCATCGACATGATGGAACTGGCCGGCAAAGTCGACCATATCGTGCTGTTTTCCGGCGACGGCGATTTCCGCCGCCTGCTTGAGTCCGTGCAGCGGCGGGGCGTGCGCGTCACCGTCATCTCCACCACACGCACCCAGCCGCCGATGGTCGCCGACGAACTGCGCC
>JAHFPI010000122.1:0-1781 GCA_023266795.1 Rhodospirillales bacterium | reverse complement strand
TGATCTGGTGGATCTGGCGGAATTCATTGAGCGGGCGGAACCCCTCTCCCAGACGCCGCATATCATTTCCGGCGACCCCGTGATGGGCAAGGCCTGAGTGGCCGCCTGCACGGTACCGGACAAAAACTGCCCCCGCTGCCCCCGTCTCGCCACCTTCCGCAAAAATAACCGCGCCCAATATCCGGACAAATTCAACGCGCCGGTACCCGCCTTCGGCACGGATAATCCGCAACTGCTGGTCGTGGGACTGGCGCCGGGGCTGAAAGGCGCCAATTTTTCGGGGCGGCCCTTTACGGGGGATTACGCCGGCGACCTGCTGTATCCCACGCTAAAAAAATTCGGTTTCGCCAAAGGCGACTACGAACGCAGACCGGATGACGGCTTCACGCTGCTCGACACCCGCGTCACCAACGCCGTGCGCTGCGTGCCGCCGGAGAACAAGCCGACCGGCGACGAGATCAATGAATGCCGGAGTTTCCTGCAGAGCGAGCTGTCAGCCATGAAACGCCTCAAGGTGGTGATCGCGCTCGGCGGCATCGCCCATAACAGTTTCCTGCGCGCGCTGGGCCTGACGCCGTCGGCCTTCAAGTTCGGCCACAAAAAACACTACACGCTGACGCCCCGGCAGGGCCTCGCCTATCCGGTGCTGCTGATCGACAGCTATCATTGCTCCCGTTATAACGTCAACACCCGCCGCCTGACCGCCGGCATGTTCGAAGACGTCGTCGCGCTGGCGCGGCATCACTGCGCGAAAGCGGCGGCGTAAAAAACCAAGTTCCAGACTCATAAAATTTCTGTCATGCCCGCCCTGCGCGGGCATCCGGAAGGCAGTCCTGCCGTCTTGTAGACTCACAAGACGCGCGGACGCGCTCCCGGACCCCCGCGTGAAGCGGGGGTGACGAAAGTGAAAAGCCTGAAATGAATCAGATTTTATTGAGTATTGACCCTATTATGCGGATTTTTTGGCGACGATCTCGCTCAGCCCCGTGAGGATCTGGTCGATGGGCGGGACCATTTCCTGCGCTTCGCGCAGGACTTTTTCCAGCAGCGCCACCGCCGTCGGCAGCGGCACGTTCGGCTCGACGTTGATGTATTCCTGCTCGCGCGGCAGGGCCATATAAAGTTTTGACAGCTGGCGGGCGAGCTTCATGTCGAGCAGGGCGAGCTTGCCCGCGTTGGCCTCGAACACCGTTTTGCTTAAGGACGGATGCTTCTGGATGATCTCCCCCGATTTCTGGTACTTCGGCGCTTCCGCCGTGTTCTGCATGTTCTTCAGCACATCGCCGTAGATCGTCAGGAACGCCGCGATCCGGTTCTTGTTTTCACTCAGCTCGCTCTCCAGCGTGGAGACCAGCACCTGCCGCTCGCGCAGCAGCAGCGTATCTTCCTTGTGGTGCGTCCGCTCCATTTCCTCGCGTTGCAGGCCTTCCATGCGGCCCAGCCGGACGTGCACCAGCAGCGCGACCAGCAACATGCCGCCGACCGGCCCCCAGCCCATGAGCAGCTTCACCCACTCCGGAACAAAATTGACTTTTTCTTCCACGCCGGCCAGCCGCCAGATGCCGCTGGCGTTCGTCCGCGCGCCCGCCTGCGCATCGGCATAGGCCGGAACGGCGCTGACGCCCTGCCGCCTGTCCGTCACCGCATAGCCGCGCCCCAGCAGTTCGATGCCCAGATCCTCGCCGGTCTGCACCGAACAGCGCGCCGTGATTTCCGGCGGCGCCCCGCTGACGATCCGGCAGGTAACCGCGCCCGCGCCGATCATCATGTCCAGCAGGTTC
>JAHFPI010000121.1 GCA_023266795.1 Rhodospirillales bacterium | reverse complement strand
TGTCGGCAATGGCAACCGCCCCGCCGATGGGGCCGCCATAAAGGGCATCCCCCGCCAGATGGGCTATGGGGCTCATCTCGTCACCCGTAATATGGCGATAAATAGCGCCGATCACCGGGATATGCTGCAGCGGGTTGATGATGTCAAAGATGTCCTTGAGGAAACTCAGGAAAGAATGTTCGCCCGTTGCGGGCGATCCGGCAGAATTTGCCGCTTGAGGCTTGGCAGGGGGGGCTTCCCTGAGGATACGCTCGAAATCCGCCGCGTCCTGCGCATCTTTTTTCTGCGTGGAAACAAGGGGATAACCCGCCCTATCTGGTCTGATCGCAATATCAGAGTATGTGTTGACCATCTTATTTGCCGCTCTCTGCAGTTAATTATTGCAAGGGGTATGCCAAACAAAAATCAGTTTTTCTGGTAATTACAGGGGGTGCAGCGGACGACTTCATCGTCCTTTGTTTCGTAGAACATAATAAAGCCCCGAGAGACGGCGGCATCCAGATGCTCTTTCTGCAAACCTTTCAGCAGCACCGTTTTGCCATCGGCGTTAATGACGATGTCCCGGGGGTTTTCCGGACTGATTTTAAAGCTGATCGGCATTTCCACGCCGCAGTCAAAGGCGGGCACACGCGGCAGCAACACCGTAACGCCTGTGCGCACTGCGAATAAAACTTCATATTTCACAATCGTTTCAGGGGAAGTTCCTGCTGGTGTTCCGGACGCCCGATTCGACATATCACTCTCCGCCAATTCGTTATACTGTAGCAGAAACTGTCTTAACAAATCGTTGAGCTATATGATAACCTCATGAAACAAATGAAAAAAATACTTTTGATAGAACTCCCCGCCCCCGTGGAGCAAGCCTTGACGGAACACCTGAAAACTTTCGGGGGGTTTGAAATCGTTTCTTTAAAGAAAAGCGGCGCGGATATTGCGGCGTATAACCCGGATATGGTCGTCGCGGGATCAGCGGCCCTGCCCCTGCATATTCCCGGCTGTCCGGTGCTGACGCTTTCTTTCGCGCGGCCGCAGCGGCTCGGCACGCTGCTCCGCCAGATTGGCCAGATGATGGCGCAGCCGGTTCTGTATATCGATGACATCGCCATCGGCGCTTATATTTTCAAGCCTCAGGAAAAATCCCTGCTGCGGGCTGAGGGTGAGGAGATCGCCCTGACCGACCGGGAGGTGGACATCCTCGCCTATCTTGTCCGCTACCGGACGGCGCCCGTCAGCCGCGAGGCGCTGCTTAAAAACGTCTGGCAATATCAGGAAGGCATCGACACCCATACGCTGGAAACCCATATTTACCGCCTGCGGCAGAAAATAGAAGTTTCCGCAGAAGAACCCCGCATCCTCCTGACCATCGAGGGCGGCTATTGTTTGCGTCTCCCCGAAACGGCGGTATGATGGGACATGAAAGGACTTCACCGATGAAAACTTCGCGCCAGCAGGGCAACGTTATTGTTTATATCCTGATCGCCATTTTTCTGACCGGCCTGCTGATTGCCGCCATGTCGCAGGGCGCCAAGAAAAGCGCCACGACGGTGCAGCTGGACGAGTTGATGATGTATATGCAGGTGGACATCAAAAATATTCAGGCGAACATCGCGGAATGCGCCCAGGTTTATTCGGCTCCCGTCGCCGGGCTTGCCAATCCCAACTCGCCATTCCCGCTTTATAACGACCTGTCGAACGGCGGCACGGGAGATGTCGTCACCGCCATCAAATGTCCCGGCGCGCCGCCGGCCCAGCAGGTCATTTTCAACAACAATGCCGGGAACAATTTTAAGGTACTGGCTGACACCGCTACTTATACCACGCAGTATTTCAATGATGGAACAGAGGGCGTATACCTCCGTATTACCAGAGCCGGCCCCGACCCGCTGTGGGCGGAAACGATCAGCCGCCTCAACGGCAAATTTTCACAATGCGCTGCGGCGCCGGTAACAGCGGCAGGCACCTGCGTGAACGGCTGTTTCTATTTCTGGATACTGCGGCAGCCAACCAGCGTACTGGGCCCCGAGGCCGGCTGCCCTTAAGCTGTAGCCAGAGACTCTATTCCGTTTATTAATTTACTGATATAGATTCAAAAGGTTCTGGTGTTTTTGATCCCTGAGGGTGTCGTCGTCCGACTTCCACAATGGGGCGCCGCCCTTCGCCGCATAAAGCATCATCCTTTTGACGTCCGCCGCGATCAGCCAGTAATCCCCGTCTTCCATGTGCATCGGAGCGGATTTATCGGCGGAGCGCGGGGTGAGCAGCAATACCATTGTAAGCATCCGGTCTGCACTGCTGCGCGCCGCTATGTCGATGGCTGCGGCCACCGCCGGATCTTCCACCTTCAGCCACTGCTTGTCCATGATGCCCTGTGGGACAATCGCATAGGCCATTCCGGCATAGCGAGCGGGAAAGAAAGTATCCAGCCTGAAGTTCTCGATAAAAAATCCGTGATTGGCGTCGCTGTATGCTGACAGTTTCACCGGCATCTCTATAACCAGCGGCTCTTGCATCGCCCAAAGGCCGTAAACCTCTTTTAGTCTTTGCACCTCCTGCTCCTGCACCGCCATCTGGTCAAACCTGCTGGCGGCTTTGTAGGCATCGGTCTGGCGCGCCCAGGATTCAAAATCCGGAGATTGCCCGGTCAATTTGAAAAACGTCATGGCTATATAATCAGGCGTGGACAGCGCGGGTTTTG
Organism: Rhodospirillales bacterium; assembly: GCA_023266795.1. Taxonomy (GTDB): domain Bacteria; phylum Pseudomonadota; class Alphaproteobacteria; order Micavibrionales; family UBA2020; genus PALSA-926. The sequence continues at coordinate 3,146 of JAHFPI010000121.1, read as the reverse complement.
TTTCCGGCGAAGCATAGACGGGCAGCTCCTGCGCCCGCGCCAATGACGGTGGCAGAGACCAGACGCTGCAAACAAAGCCCAAAACCAAAAAATAAATTATTCTTTTCATTCAACTATCCATCCTGCAGCCCCATCTGTAATATTATATCATAATTCTAAGTAATGTATGAATGGGGACGAAACCGGATGAAAAAGAGCAGAAATTCAGGAAATAAGGGAGGAGACGACCGGAATCTGTGGAATCATGTAACCCGCAGCGTAAAATCCTATTCCCGCGCCGGCACGCCTACCCCGAAGAAAAGCGCCCCCAAAACCGCTTTACCTAAAAAAGCCGTGCCGGACGTTGTTCCTTCCCGCCACGTCGCACCGGCAGCACCATCTCTCCCCAAGGGGTTTGACCGCGCCACGGAAACAAAGCTCCGTCGCGGGCAACTGGCGCTGGAAGGGCGGCTGGATTTGCACGGCATGACCCAGCGGGAAGCGTTTGAAGCGCTGCACCGCTTTATTTATTCGGCCGTTGCACAGAAAAAAAGGACGGTTCTGCTCATTACCGGCAAGGGCCTGCGTTCGGAGGGGGTTTTAAGACGGATGCTGCCGCTGTGGCTTGAAGATCCGGAATTGAATAAACACCTCATCGCCCTCACGCCGGCTCAACCAAAGGATGGCGGCAGCGGCGCTTTTTATCTGCGCCTTAGAAAGCAGCGCTAGAATAAAAAAGACCCGGCGCGGTGGCCGGGTCTTTTCTGGAAGGTTACGGATTCAAAGGAAGTATTCTACTTTAAGAAATCACGGGTCTATTCTTTTATATTACCATAAAGTTTACGAAATCATAAGAAATAATTATAGATTCATTTATTATTGTTATTTATCAATCCCTTGATTTGACGAAAGATAACAATTCAGCCGAATCCGGCGTTTCCAGCACCCTGTCTGCCTCTATCTGGTGACGAAACCACGTTACCTGCCGCTTGGCGTAATGGCGGGTGGATTGTTGTGCTTGTTTTACGGCTTCCGCTAAATTAATCCGCCCCTCAAGGTGGGCCGAAAGCTCCGGATAGCCGAGAGCCTTGGCCAGCGCCGCTTCCGGCAGCACTTGTTCTTTAAACCGCCTCGCCTCTTCCAGCGCACCCCTTGCAAGCATTTGCCCGAAACGCGCGTTGCAGGCTGCATACAGCACATCACGCGGCGGCAACAATGTGACCGTCAGAAAGCGCAGGGACTCCGGCGGTTTGGCCGGCGGCAGGGCCTGCCATTCCGCGAGGCTTTTGCCCGTCGCCTCCAGCACTTCCCATGCCCGTATCAGGCGCTGGGTATTGAAGGGATGCAGCCGTGACGCCATCACCGGATCGCGTTTGGCGAGCTCCTGATGAAAGCGCGGATTGCCCATTTCCTTTTGCAACGCAGAAATTTTCTGGCGAAACGTGTGCGGAATATCCGGGATCGGGCTGATGCCGCGCAGCAGGGTCTTCAGATAAAATCCGGTGCCGCCCACAATGATCGGGAATTTATTTTTCTCCCCCGCCCGGCGGATTTCCTCAAGCGCCATATCCCGCCAAAGCGCGGCAGAGCATATTGCAGAAGGCGGTAGCGCTCCATACAAATAGTGCGGCACTTTTGCGGCTTCTTCCGCTGTCGGCTGCGCGGTCAGGATCGGCAGCCCCTGATAAATCTGCATGGCATCGCCGTTAATCACAACGCCGGAAAGTTTCTCCGCCGCGGCGGCGGCCAGCCCCGACTTGCCACTGGCGGTGGGCCCCCCAATGACAAGAACGGTTTGCTGGCTCATTTTTTCAACTTAAGCGCCACAAAGCGCATATCGTCGCCGCGCGCGACAAAGAACAGCACGGACGTATGCCCCGCTTTCTCCGCCGCCGCGATCCTGTCGGCAACCTGCTCCGGCCTTCTGACCTCCTGCTGGTCCACTTCGACAATGACGTCTCCGGCGTCAAGGCCCTTGTCAGCGGCCACGCTGCCATCCTTGACCTCGGCGATCAGCACGCCGTCGGTGGTCTTGGCGACCTTATATGTGTCGCGGAGCTTGTCCGTGAGCGGCGCCAGCCCGAGCCCCACGCTTTCAACGGAGGTTATTTTCTCCTCGGGTTTTCCGCCCTCTTTTTTCGTGTCGGTCATTCCGGATTCTTCGGCTTTTTCAAGCTGGCCGAGATCGACGGTGACGGTTTCCTCCTTGCCCTTGCGCCAGAGAGTCAGGGTGGCCTTCTTGCCTACTTCGGCCTCGGCGACAAGACGCGGCAGCTGGTGCATCCCGTCGATAGCGTGGTCGTCGAATTTGAGGATCACGTCGCCGGATTTGACACCCGCCTTTTCAGCCGGGCCCTTCGCGGTGACGCTGGAGACCATGGCACCGCGCGCCTTGTCGAGGCCGAGGCTTTCGGCGATTTCGGGCGTTACTTCCTGAATCCGTACGCCCATCCAGCCGCGTTTGGTCTTACCGTATTTAATCAGCTGTTCAACGACGCCCTTGGCCAGATTTGAAGGGACGGCGAAACCGATCCCGACCGATCCGCCGGAAGGCGAGAAAATCGCCGTATTCACGCCGACGACTTCGCCGTTCATATTGAACATCGGGCCGCCGGAATTGCCGCGGTTGATCGAGGCGTCCGTCTGGATAAACTCGTCATAGGGCCCCGCGTTGATGTCGCGGTGCCGCGCGGAGACAATGCCCGCCGTCACGGTGCCGCCGAGGCCGAAAGGATTGCCAATCGCCATCACCCACGACCCCACGCGCGCCGCATCGCTGTCGCCCCAGACAGCGGCTGTCAGCGGCCTGGAGGATTTGACCTTGAGCAACGCAATATCGGTTTTTTCGTCCGTGCCGATCAGGGTCGCCGGCAGGCTGGTGTTGTCGTCGAGGATAACCTTGATCTCGTCGGCATCTTTAATGACATGGTTGTTGGTAACGATATAGCCTTTGGCCGCGTCGATCACAAAGCCGGAGCCGAGCGAAGAAACTTTCTGCTCGGGCGCGGGCTTGCCGTTCTGGTACTGGTCGTAGAAATCTTTAAAAAATTCCTCGAACGGCGATCCCGGCGGCAGTTCCGGCATCGCCGGCAGTTCACCCTTGGCCGGAGACGCTATTTTCGTCGTCGTGGAAACGTTGACCACTGTCGGCACCAGCTTTTCCGCCA
>JAHFPI010000120.1 GCA_023266795.1 Rhodospirillales bacterium | reverse complement strand
TCCCCGACGGCCACACAACCAAACTGATGCAGGAATACGCCAAGAAATACAACATGGTAATCGTCGTGCCGATCTATGAGCAGGACATCACCGGCGTCTATTACAATACCGCCGCCGTCATCGATGCCGACGGCAAATACCTCGGCAAATACCGCAAGACGCACATCCCGCAGGTGGCGGGCTTTTACGAGAAATTCTTCTTCAAGCCCGGCTTTTCCGACTGGCCGGTATTCGACACCGCCTACCTCAAGCTCGGCGTGTATATCTGCTATGACCGTCACTTCCCCGAAGGCTGGCGCGCACTGGCGCTCAAGGGCGCGGAATATGTGGTCAACCCCTCGGCCACCGTCGCGGGCCTCAGCCAGTACCTGTGGAAGCTGGAACAACCGGCTTCCGCCGTCGCCAACGGCTATTATGTCGGCGCGATCAACCGCCCCGGCACGGAAGCGCCGTGGAACATCGGTAAATTCTACGGCTCGTCCTACATCGTCAACCCGCGCGGCGAATTCCTCGTCACCGCCAGCGAAGACAAGGACGAACTGGTCGTGGCCGATATGGATATGGACGTGGTGCGTCAGGTGCGCGACACATGGCAGTTCTTCCGCGACCGCCGCCCCGAAACCTATCCGCTGCTGACAGCGATCGGTTAAGCGCCTATAGCGCTTCTGCAGGGCTGACTTTACGGCACCAAAACCTGTACATGGCCATGAATATATCCGGGTGCTTCTGCTCGAAAATGCTCCAGTTGTCGAGATTGGCCCCTTCGGGATCGTCCGGATATTCACGGAGATATTGTTCCATGACCCCGTGCTGCATCTGCGACGCCATCAACTGGAACTTGATAAACCTGAAGTGCAGCGTCCGGAGGACATCGCGGATTTCGGGGATGTCGAATGGATGCTCCTCGACATGAAACAGGAAATCGCGGAACATCGACATGTGGTAATAATCGCCGAAGCGCATGACGGCATTCAGCAGATCGGGACGCAGGAGCCGGGAGCTGTCCTGGCGAAACAGGCGCATCCCCTCTTTGGTGGGCGCATAGTTGCCCTGTTTGATGATCCTGTGCACCTCCGGCAGGAACCGGTGCCCCAGTTTGCTGTAAAGGGCTATTTTCATCAAACCGCCGTCTTTTAATAAACCGGATAAAACTTTCCACCCTTCCACAGGATGCTCCATATGGTGCAGAACCCCGCTGGAAGCGATATAATCAAACCGCTGCGGCAGGCTGCCGAGTTGCAGAATATCCGCCTGCCTGAAAGTGACATTATCAATGCCGTGCTCTTTGGCCTTGCTGACCGCATAGGCCAGGCTGTTCAGGCTTAAATCCACAGCCAGGACCTGTGCATCGGGGAATGCAGCCCCGAGCATGACAGCTTCCCTCCCCGTGCCGCATCCTGCAACAAGAATGTCGGCCTTTTTTCCGGTCAGCGTCCCCTCCACTTGCTCATCGGAGATACCCCGGGAAAATACCTTCCACCGGGGGTACGGGAATTCCTCATATTGCTCCCGCACTCTTATCGACACAGGATCTTCAATGCTTGTGATCGATGGGATAGTCCGGCCTATTTCCTGAAGCGCCAGATAATCCGCGATCTGAAGCTTGACGACCCCGGCCAGTTCCTCCTGACGGGAGAAATTTTCCGCGATTTTTTCCGCATTCTTTAAAGAGTATAACGGCGCATAACAGGCATATATCGCCACACAGGCAGGGTCCTGCGCCACGCCAGCGTCCATCTCAAGCCGCGTCCGCAGCGCTGCGACCATCTTTTCCTCATCTTCCCCGCAGGAAAAAATATACTCCGTATAAAAACAATAGTGGGAAAGGGCGCTGGCGATAGACAGGTACGCGGACGGCGCAAACTTTGGCCTTTGCGCGCCCAGATCGCAGAGCAGGATTTTGCGCAAGTAAGTCAGGAACGCTTCAAAAGCAGGATGGTAGACGGCAATCTTTTTAATGCCCAGCAGGAAATATGGGGCCAGCAGCGGCTTGAAATCCGTAATGCGGTCAAAATCCTTTTGATTAAAAGATTCCAGATTTCCGGTGAAAGATTTTTTATATATCGAAGAAAAAGCAGGGTCCACCCTTAGAATGCTGTACCAGAGAACCTGCGCATCCGAGAGTTCAAGATCCGGCGTTTTCAGGCACTCCAGAATGATCTCTTTGACGACGGCATTAAATTCCCCGAAAGGGACGGTTCCCGCCAGCTCGATGAATTTCCTTTTATAGGCAATCTCCTGCGGATTTTCCTGAATGGCCAGTATATAATACCCCATAGCCATTCTGACATCGCCGCCCGCAGCCAGCGCCTCGGCCAGCGCGGCCAGCGATGCGTGCGCATGGGAATTTAAATCAACGGCATTCTCGAAGCATGAAACCGCTTTTTGTATATCGCCCTTTCTGCCGTAAATAACACCCAGAGCATGGTAAGCTCCGGCATCTTCGGTCTTTTGTAAAAACTGTTCCAGAAGCGCCTGCGCATCATCATACCGCTGGGCTTTTATACAAAGCTGCGCCTGCGCATAAAGCGCATCAACCGGCTGCGGAGCATCCCCGCCTGTTTTAGTCTTTTTAAACAACGTCATGTTTCCCTACGGTCGCGATTCTAATACAGGATATTAGCTGATAATACTTAATTTTTAAGCGTGAAAAATTATTATGGCCAATGTTTTTTCTGCGTTGTTTTATTGGATAGCCGGACGGTCGTATATATACTTTAACTACGCTGCACAGGGAGAAGAAAAATGGATGTGGATAAAGTCTTTGGCCGCAAGACTGTCGCCGATATAAAAAAAGGCCTGCGTCAGCTGAATGTCGAATACGTCAAGGTCGGCGCTTTCGACATCGACGGCATCCTGCGCGGCAAATACATGAAGATCGACAAGTTCCTCAGCGCCCTCGATAACGGCTTCGGGTTCTGCGACGTCATTTTTGGCTGGGATTCGAACGACCAGCTTTACGACAGCGCCAGTTTTACCGGCTGGCATACGGCCTATCCCGACGCCGAGGCGCGGATTGTGCCGGAATCGGTGCGGTGCCTGCCGTTCGAGAATAACATCCCTTTTTTCATCGCGGAATTTGCCGGGCGGGCGGCGGCGGTCTGCCCGCGCAACCTGCTGAAACGCATCACCCAGCGCGCAGACAAGATGGGATACGCCGTCAACGCCTCCTGCGAGTTCGAGTTTTTCGTTTTCGAGGAAACACCGGAGTCGGTGCGCGCAAAAAACTACCAGAACCTCAAATCCATCACCCCCGGTTACTTCGGCTATTCGACGCTGCGCAACTCGGTGCATGCGGAATTTTATCACGATCTGCTGAACATGTGCCGCGACATGAACATCCCCATCGAAGGGCTGCACACCGAAACCGGCCCCGGCGTCCTCGAAGCGGCGCTGCTCTACAGCGAAGCGCTGGAAGCCGCCGACCGCGCGGCGCTGTTCAAGACCTTCACCAAGGTGCTGGCGCAGCGGCGCGGCTGGATGGCGACCTTCATGGCAAAATGGTCGAACAAATGGCCGGGCCAGTCGGGTCACATCCATATCTCCCTCAAGGACAAAAAATCCGGCAAAGGCATCTTCTACGATGCAAAAAAACCGCACGGCATCTCCGACAAAATGCGCTGGTTCATCGGCGGGCAGCAGGCGCTGATGCCGGAACTGCTGTCGATGATCGCCTGCACGGTCAACAGCTATAGCCGCCTGATCCCCGGCTTCTGGGCGCCGACGGCGGCGAGCTGGGGCATTGAAAACCGCACCACGGCGCTGCGCGTCATCGGCGGGGGCGAAAAATCGCAGCGCGTCGAATACCGCATCGCGGCGGCCGACATCAACCCGTATATCGCACTGTCGGCGGCCATCGGCTCCGGACTGTGGGGCATTGAAAACAAGATCGAACCGACCAAGCCCGTTACCGGCAGTTCTTATGCCCAGACTTTCCCTGACAAACTCGCCCTGCCCGCCACCCTGTTTGAAGCAGCCGGTCGTCTTCGTAAATCGAAAGCGGCGGCGGCGCTTTTCGGCAAGGAGTTTGTCGAACATTACGCCCAGTCGCGCGAATGGGAAGAACGTGAATTCCGCAAGGCCATCACCGATTGGGAACTGTCCAGATATTTCGAGATTATTTAGGATGAAAAAGTTACAAACAATATCTCCCGTCGACGGCAGTGTTTTCGTCGAACGCCCTCTGCAAAATACGGCAGACATTGACGCCGCGCTGACCCTCGCAAAAAAGGCGCAAAAGGAATGGCAGCGCGTGCCGCTGGCCGAACGGCAGAAAATCATGCTGAAATTTTTAGACGCCATGATTGCCAAGGCTTCAGAGATCGGCACCGAGCTGACGTGGCAGATGGGTCGTCCGGCTTCACAAACGCCGGGGGAAATCCTGCGCGGGTTTCAGGCGCGTGTCCGCTATATGACCGCACTCGCACCGAAAGCGCTGGCGGATATTGTCCCCGATGCGGAGGACGGCTTCAAACGCTACATCCGCCGCGATCCGGTGGGCGTCGTCGCCATCGTCGCGCCGTGGAATTATCCCTACCTGACATCGGTGAACGGCATCGTTCCGGCGCTGCTGGCGGGAAATGCAGTGGTGCTGAAACATTCGCACCAGACGCCACTCTGCGCCGACCGCTATATGCAGGCTTTCAAAGCGGCGGGGCTGCCGGAAGGCGTGTTCCAGTTCCTCGACCTCTCGCACGAAGATACCGAAAAACTTATTGCCGACCCGCGCGTTGATTTTGTGAATTTCACCGGCTCGGTGAAGGGCGGCCATGCGGTGCAGAAGGCGATCAGCCAGAAATTCATCATTGCAGGGCTGGAGCTGGGCGGCAAAGACCCGGCCTATGTGCGTGCGGATGCAGATCTGAATTATGCTGTCGAAAACCTTGTCGACGGCGCGTTTTTTAACTCCGGTCAATCCTGCTGCGGCATCGAGCGCATTTATGTGCATGAAAAACTCTATACCGCCTTTGTTGACGGTTTTGTCGCGCTGACAAAAAAATACGTTCTTGGCAATCCACTCGATCCTGCCGTCAACCTCGGCCCGATGGTGCGTGCGGGAGCTGCCGATTTTGTCCGTGCCCAGACGGCGGATGCCGTCAAGCGCGGCGCCAAGACGCTGATCGACGAAAAACTTTTCCCCGCCAGCAAAGCCGGTACGCCCTATCTCGCACCGCAGGTACTGGTGAATGTCGATCATTCCATGCCAGCTATGACGGAGGAAACCTTCGGCCCCGTCGTCGGCATCATGAAAGTGAAGTCAGACGCGGAAGCGCTGCAACTGATGAATGACAGCGCCTACGGCCTGACCGCCTCGCTCTGGACGAAAGACCTTGATGCGGCGGAAACGCTGGGGCAGCAGATCGAAACCGGCACGGTGTTCATGAACCGCTGCGATTATCTCGACCCCGCCCTGCCGTGGACGGGAGTGAAAGATACCGGACGCGGCGCGACCCTGTCGGTGCTCGGCTTTGAATGCCTGACCCGCCCGAAAAGTTTTCATTTACGGACAAAAACATCATGAGCGCAAAAATCATCGCCGGAAATTGGAACTACCCGACCAAAGTTATTTTCGGCCCCGGCATGATTGAGAAATTGCCGGAAACCTGCCGCAGCCTTGGCATGAAAAACCCGATCCTGATGACCGATATGGGCCTCAAAGACAATGCGATCACATTGCGCGCGTTGAAGATCAACAAAGACGCCGGCCTTGAGACCGCCATCTTTGCGGAAATAAAACCCAATCCGACCGGCAGCAACGTCACAGCGGGGGTAAAAGCCTACCGCGCCGGAAAACATGACGGCATCATCGCTTTCGGCGGCGGCAGCGCGCTGGACGGCGCCAAGGCGATCGCGCTGAT